>MHZB01000072.1 GCA_001828605.1 Planctomycetes bacterium RIFCSPLOWO2_12_FULL_50_35
AGATGACTGTGACCTCGGTATACAAATCAGGAAAAAGGGGTTCAGGTGCATATCGTCCGGCACGTATTTTCTGTCGCCAGAGCTGGAGTCGTCTGACGAAAGGAACAAACAGTGGTACAGGCAATCCCTGGGCAATATCCAGTGTTTCTTTGACGTACACAGAGACGCCCTGTTTAACCCCAAGTTGGGGCTATTCGGCCTGTTTATCTACCCCCTGGAGATGAGCTTCTTCTTGCATCCTTTTATTCTCGGTCTCAGTCTCCTAGGCGTATTTACGTATCTATCCTATAAGGAATTTTATTTGGGGATTACCTTCATGTTGGGTCTGGGAGTGGCCGCCTTATTGATTAAACCCATCCGTGATTACTTCCACAAAAACTACATCCTGGGGAAAGCCACGTGGGATTTCTACATGAAACCAGACACAAGCATAACGGATAGCTGGATAACACCGAAAAGGCCGGGCTAACATCCGGCATAGTGTTACATATGACTAACGAATCGGAACACAAGTATTTCCACCGCCTCTTCTGCCTGATAATCGTCTTTGTCGGACTCGTCGTTTATTCCAACACGATACACTCCAGCTTCCACTTCGACGACTATGACAGTATCGTAAATAACCCTGCGATAAGGAGTTTAAGCAGTGTCCCACAGCTCTTGTCTTCCACGCGCGGTGTGGTTTTAACAAGTTTTGCCTTAAATTATTATTTTTCAGGACTATCCGTGGAAGGCTACCACTGGACCAATATTTCCCTCCACCTGCTCAACGGCATTCTGGTGTATTTATTTGCGACAATTATCCTCAATCAGCACCCCTTGAACACCAGAGACGGCAAAACTTCCACGACGCCTGTTCTTGCAATGTTTATTGCGCTACTGTTTGTCACCTCCCCTGTACAGACGCACACGGTAAATTACATAGTAGAAAGAAACGGCGAGCTGGCCTCGACGTTTTATCTCTTGTCTTTCATGTTCTTTACAAAAGCAGTCTCTACAAGCAGGGTCAGCATGCTGCCTTACGCGGGGAGTGTTATATTTTTTGTTATCAGTATGTACTGCAAGGAGATTGCGTATACGGCGTTCATAATGATGTTTCTGTATTACGTGTGTTTTGTGTCCGGAGACTGGCGTGGGTGGTTTCGCGGTCTTCCCTTGGTATTCCCATATGCCTTTCTGACAGTTATGCATATACGCAAGCTGATCCCGACGGCAACTATGCAGCCCCTCGGCGTACAATCAAGCGGTGGCGGAGACACAATAGTTAACAATATGGTACATCCTTGGCAGTACCTGCTCACCCAGGCTGTCGTTGCAATAGAGTATTTAAAGCTCCTTGTATGGCCCCTGCCAGGCAGGCTGAACGTAGACTACGACGTTACACTGGTGGACAACGTCTGGGAGCTTCCCACGGCAGTCCCTACAATAATCTTTATCGGTCTATTATGTATCGCACTTACATTATTATTACTCAACAGATTAAGACTCCCGGTCTTTCTTGTGCTCTGGTTTCTAGTAGTACTCTTGCCCAACAGCAGTTTCTTCCCTGGCGGTATAAACGAACTCATGGTGTGCTATCGGCTGTATCTACCCAGTCTTGCCTTCTATATGCTCCTGGTGATAGGCGTTCACAAGCTGTTCTGTTACCTGGGTAAAAAGAAGGGAATAGAATTAAATCGGCTCCGCCTGGGGGAGCTGGCGGTACTTACCGGCATAGTTTTGTTCTACAGCATCTGTGCATACGAACATAACAAGGTATGGAAGACAGAGGTCTCGCTGTGGGAGGATGCGGTAAAGAAATCACCCAACAAGCTGAGACCTCATTATAATCTCGGTAAAGCCTACGAGTTAGACGGAATGTTAGATGAGGCCGAAGCAGGGTATGCCGGTTGTATAGAGATGTTTGGAAAGGCACCTCATTCCGGGCGCAACTTAGGCATAGAATCTTACTACCGTGCCAGCCTTGCCCTGGCAGCCATTTATTCGAATAAAGGGAAACATACTGAGGCTATTGAACTGTACAAGGGCAGCCTGAAGATTTGTCCCCGGGATGCCGAGGGGCGTAACAACCTAGGTCTTGCCTATTATCGGGCAGGATACCTAGGGGAGGCAGAAAGGGAATTCAGGCTTGCCATAGAACTTAACCCTAAGCTTAGTGTTGCACACGAAAACCTAGGCGCACTGTACGAGATAAAAGGGGAGTCGAATGCCGCTCTGGCAGCCTTTACAGAAGCAGTAACGGTTGACCCCCAAAACGGAAAGGCGCATATAAGACTGGGACAGCTATGGTGGAACTTCAAGAATAGACCCGATATGGCACTTATGCACCTGAACGAGGCCCTAAAGTTGAACTTAAACGAGGAGGTCTCAAAAAAGGTCTTAATCGCAACAGATATCATAAAGAAACAGGCATCTCACATGATTAGACCTCCCATTGAAAAGGCCCCATGATTAGAAACTGAACATTCAAAACCAACTATGGTTTTTAGGCTTTACATTTCCAATTAATTATTTATATTGTCCTTACAAAAATATTTCTCCACGGCCATACAAACCAGGCAAAACGACGCGCTCCAATGATACGGCCTGCTATAAAAACAGGTACGGTCTTGTCATCCATGGATTTCAATCAACCGTCTTCGTACACGGTCTTTATTGGTCTAATATCATCCCTGTTCACGTCGGAACGAGGTGTGAAACCGATAACGCATAAGAAACCTTTACAAAGGGTGTCTTACACGACTACCTGGATGGAGCCTCGATTCTTTCGTTAAAGACCCCTGGAGGGAACAGAATTATGTCCATCAGCAAGACCGTTTGGCTGACACTGTTTATCATTGCGTACACGGCATACCCTCTTACTGCCACTACAGCAGATTGGCAGGGTCTGGTACAACAAGGAGATGAGTTGTACGGCAAACGGGCCGAAGATAACGGCGAGAAATACGTCCGTGATGCCATACTTAAGTATGAGGAGGCCCTGAAAGAAAGTCCGAATCCGGAAGAAAAGGCACTGGCCGGTATATATATAAAGCTGTCCAGGTCCTACTTCACCCTTGCCGAATACTTTGCAAAAGACGATGATGATGAGTCGGAGCTGTCCGATAATGGACAAAATTGGGCTGATAAAGCAATGGATGCAGACCCGAAAAGCGCCGAGGCACACTATTGGATGGGGGCCAACCTGGGATTATGGAGGAGTGTACATAAGGCATCCTTCAGGGGTGGCCTGACAGGCGGTGGTATAAAAAAGGAGTTCAAGGAGGCGGCAGAGCTTGATCCGAATGGACTGTACGGAATGCCCTATATGCGCCTGGCAGAATTCGAGCTGGCCAGCGGGAGTCCCCAAGATGCACAAGATTACGCCGAAAAGTCCGTAGAGATAGGACCTAATCTAATGACTAACCGGATAATCCTGGCGGAAATACTTTGGGAACAAGACAATAAGGCCGAGTCCAAGAAGGTATTGGAGTACATTGCCGCACAGAAGGACGACATCCTTCCCTCAGAAGTCCTGGAAAACAGAGATACCATAGAAAGGGCCCAGAAAATCCTGGAGGAACTGAACAAAGGCCAAGAACCGGACTGGTAGGCCTTACCCGAAGTGGCGCTGTCACTTATAAGTGTTATACTTCTACGGGCGTCTAAACGGCGGTCTAACAAGACAAATATCCTTCACTATCCTCTAGACAAAAGGGGGCTATAATATTATTATTTTCCTTTATATATAAGCATTTTGTTATAATACTGCCTTAGAAATAAGTAGGGTCTCATTTCAGACTATGTCTATTACGCTTCTACGAAAGAACAGGACTCATAGGCCCAAGGGTACGAAATATCCTATCGTCTTAGCGCCGGGCCTCTTCGGCTTCGACAGCAAGGTCATCTCTTACTTTCTTGGCATATCCAAGTATATAAGCTCGCTGGGCTGTCAGGTTACGGCCACTACGACAGAAACCGCTCCGGTGGCAAAAAGGGCCACCCTCCTCAAGACTCAACTCGATGACTTTATTAACAAGACAAAGACCGATAAGGTAAATATCATCGCCCACAGCATGGGCGGACTCGATGCCCGATATGCCATATCCCGTCTGGGTATGGACGACAAAATAGCATCATTAACTACCATAGCCGCGCCGCACCACGGCACATCCGTGGCAGACTGGGGCTTAAAACGGCTGATACCTATAGCACATCTGCTGAGCACTTTATTGGGTATGGACCCAAAGAGTTTTCACGACCTCACCAGAGAGAGTTGTAAGAAGTTCAACGAGGAGATTAAGAACGTAGACAGCATAAGGTATTTTACCTACAGCGGTTCGCGGGAGAAATCCAGGATTTCACCCCTCTTATGGCCCCTTTACGACCTGTTAATTAAGGAAGAAGGTGAAAATGACGGCCTGGTATCCGTACGCTCCGCCAAGTGGCAAGACGGTGACAACGGCGTCAAGTATATGGGTAACTTCAGTGCGGACCATCTGAACTTCATCGGATGGAAGTTCGACCTGGAGTTTATAGCTAATTTCGACAAGAGAAGGTTCTATCGCAGTCTAATAGAACACCTCAAGAGAAACGACCTGTAGAAACGCGGCCTAAGATACGGTAAGAGTCTTATTCAGAACCCGCATCTGTTACAAAAACACCATAAAATTCTCAGCCCCTGCCGACCCCTCCCTCAACAATGAGCCCTTTTTCGGCCTTCCTTCCCGCAAGTGAGGCCGCAATCTCTTGACAGAAGTCCGTCAGGGTATCGTCCCGCGCACCCATGACCAGGACTGCGTCCCCCAGCCTTGCCTCCGCGCATACGTGCCCTATAATCTCTCTCCTGTCCGGGATGAAGTGTGCCTTAATTCCCCGAGCCGTCAGGGACTCCACTATGTCCAGCGAAGATATGTCCCTGTTCACGGTACCGCCGGCATAAAATATCTCAGGCATGTACAGAACGTCATCCTCGGACAATTCCTCTGAAAATACCTGTATAAACTCCTCCCTCAGAAAACGTGTGGGGGAGTAGCCGTGAGGTTGGTAGACTGCCAGTATCCTGCGTGAAACCAGCCTCACCGAATCAATGGCCGCCTTTATCTTCTGAGGGTTATGGGCAAAGTCGTCTATGACCTTAATGCCGTCTATCTCGCAGACCAAGTCGAGCCTGCGGCTCATGCCCTTGAAATCTTTCAGGGCATTTGCAGAGACCTCGAGGGGGACCGACAGAAGGTGGACGGAGGATATGGCCGCCAGGGCGTTCATAACGTTGTGTCGGCCAGGCAGATTTAACTCGAAGTCCACGCCATTTACTTTAAAGGAAGAACTCCACCCCTTGCATATCACGTCCGTTGCCCTAAAAAGTGCCCTTTCACTGACGCCAAAGGTGATGGTCTCTTTCGGTATGGATCTAATGCTCTTCGCCACCGGGCAGTCGGCGCCTATTACCAACTTAGAGGAACCCTCCGCAAAGGTCGAGAATAGCATGAGCAGTTCCTCCATGGGCTTATGGTCTTTTGTGATGTTTGTAATAACACCCAACTCCGGTCTGTAGTAGATAAGACTGCCGTCGCTCTCATCCGCCTCTATGACCATTATGTCGGAGCGGCCTATGCGAACGTTTCCCAGGTGGGAACTGCTAGAGTAATTCTTGATTGTTCCCCCCACTATTATGGTTGGGTCGAGACCGGCCCTGTCCAGTATCCAGCCGACCATACCAGTCACAGTGGTCTTTCCGTTGGTGCCGGCTACGGCAACACCCTGAAGGTCATTGAAAAGGACGGAAAGCAGGACAGCGCGGTTTACAACGGGGACGCCCCTCTCGCGGGCCATCTTAATGTCGGGATTGGTCTCCTCTACGGCGGTGGAAACCACTGCTATATCAACGCCTTCTTTCAGGCCTGAACCGTCCTGGGGCAGGCACCTTATGTCGAGTTGGGAGAGTTTTCGAAACAGGGTCTGGTTCAACCCCCTATCCAGATTCCTGTCCGAACCGCTTACCCTATGCCCCCTTGCTCTCAGCACCTGGGCAAGGGCGCTCATGCCGCTGCCGCCGAGTCCGACGAAGTGATAGCTTAAGGAGTCCTTTGCAGTCTTAATTCCCAAGGTTGTATATACCTGCGACCCCCCCCTCACAGCAAGTTTACAGCGTACGTATAACCCAAGACATATTAGTTGTCAAGGACTAAGCCTTTAATGTTCGGCTTGTGACATGATATCGTATCTGCTCCGTAGGGACAGACCTTCAGGTCTGTCCGATATGGACAGGTCTAAAGACCTGTCCCTACGATAAATCAAGCCCCTACAAAAGGTTTCGTAAAAGCATATTGCAAAGGAAATTTCTGCCAATCCAAAAACAATACAGTTTGAACACTTTTTCAGGTCTCTTACTGCTTTTGCACTACCCGTCCATTCTATTTATCTCAAAGACAAGGAGGGTCTTTGGGTCGGGACAGGCAAAGGCCGCCTTGTGGGGATTGTCAGACCAGGGGAAGGAACCGCCGTATCTCAGTATGTCTATTGCCGGAAACAGGACGTGCATTACCATAGGACACAGCTTACCCCGCTCCGTGTCGAAGTCGAACGTCTGGCCCACCTTGTGCCCCCTGTGGCATGGTGCAGGCCGCACCTGTTCAGTAATGGTAATCTTTATCTTGGGCCTTCTTGCCATGAGATTTTCTTGTCTCCATTTAACCTAAGAGTAAATACGCCGTAACGCATTACATTGAGAGCTCTGAAAAAGTAGTTTAATCATCAATTCAATGGGTAGCCGCAGGCTTTAGCCTGCGTTATGCGCACCCATAAAGGGTGCGGCTACATTTACACCTTCAATTTTGCTACTTTTTCAGAGGTCTCACATTATGAAATCTCTGAAAAACAACCGAAATGTAGCGTTGGAGCTTGCTCTCCGCCTAAGGCGAATTGAACGTGGCAGCAAGCTGCCACGCTACATAACGGATTAGATTTGCGCCAGAGGCGCATCCGCCTTTGGCGTGACTCCGCTTCGATCAGAATGACAAACCACCCGTCATTGCGAGGGGCAAAGCCCCGAAGCAATCTCATTTTAGTATTACTAGACTATTTGCTTCGTTCAGAATGACAGAAGATATTAGAGCAAGGTTTATAAAAACTTTATTATACTATTTTAAGGTGGGTTCACATAATAAAAATGGGCACTGGCGGACCCACTACATGGTGGGGGCATGACATGTCGTGCCCCTATGGATTAAATTTGTTGCCAAAATTGTGAAAAATTACACCTAAAGTGGATAGGCGAGAAGGCCATTGCCTACAGGAACTTCTAAGAACTGAGGTAAACAACGAAACTTCTCCCAGCAGTGAAAAACAGCATCGCTTTAGGCTTGATTTTTCCCATGTTCTAGCTTAAGCTAAAAACAATTCCTGTCAAAAGGGGTGGGCATGTCATTACATACAAGGAATCTGTTTCTTACATTCATTATTACTTTCCTATCTGCATTTTCCCCGGTGTTGGAGGCTGAGGAGTATCCGCTCCCGCTCGGAGTGCCCAAACCCATCGTCCCTAGCGATAATCCCATCACACCTGAGAAGGTGGCCCTTGGAAGGAAGCTGTATTTCGACAAGCGTCTCTCCGCTAACGACACCGTAAGCTGTGCCACCTGTCACGACCCCCAGAAGGGTTTTGCCGATGCCGGCCCCGTGTCCACAGGGATAAATGGACAAAAGGGCACCCGGAGTGCGCCCACCTCGCTTGACGCCGCCAACTACGACCTGCAGTTCTGGGACGGCCGCGCACTCACCCTGGAAGAACAGGCAAAAAGCCCCATTATAAACCCTGTAGAGATGGGTATGCCTTCGCACGATGCCGTGGTGGAAAAACTTAAGGGCATACAAGAGTATCGCGAGGACTTCCAAAAGGTCTTTGGGGGAGAAATCACCATAGACAACATTGCCAAGGCCATAGCCTCGTTCGAGAGGACGCTCCTTTCCGGTAACTCACCCTTCGACCGATATACGTACGGCGGCGACAAAAACGCCCTAAGCGACCAGGCGAAAAAGGGGCTTGAGATTTTCAACGGAAAGGGCCGATGCATCACCTGCCATGAGTTTGTCAGCAGCTATGCCCTCTTCACCGACAACAAATTTCATAACCTGGGCGTCGGTATGGACAAGCCAAATCCAGACATGGGCCGTTATGACGTGACGAAAGAGGATAAAGACAAAGGGGCCTTCAAGACCCCGACCCTGCGCAACATCGCCCTCACTGCCCCCTACATGCACGACGGCAGCGAACCTACCCTGGAGGCAGCAGTTGAGTTCTACGATAAGGGAGGGAACCCCAACCCTTATCTCTCTGGAGAAATGAGGCCGCTAAACCTGACGAAAGAAGAAAAACAGGCACTGGTAGAGTTTCTGAAATCCCTGACAAGCAGTAACATTGACCAACTGATAAAACCAACGACGTAATGTATCAGGTGCAGTATGAAAATACAAACTTACGCATTACACCAGAAGCAACACCAGGACAAATCCTGGCCCTAACCATAAATAATACGGCAACAGGAGAAGAAACACCGTGGGGAAACAGGAAATTTTGGAATCATCGGTAATAACACGCCGCAATTTTATAAAGGCAGTCTCTGCATCGGTTATACTCACCCCTTTATTAGGCTTCGGGATAGACGTTCTGGGTGAAGAGCACGGCACGTTCTGCACTGCAATCAACTGCATAGACGGGCGCGTCCAGGAACCGGTGTACGATTATATGAAAAATACCTGCAACGTAAGTTACGTAGACATGATTACAGCGCCTGGCCCGGACGGAATCATATCCCGCGGGGACACAATGTGTCAGTACATAAAATCGGCGGTCTTGATCTCGGTCGAGAAACATGCATCCAAGACCGTAGCCATTGTTGGACACCACGACTGTAAAGGAAATCCCGTCTCAAAAGAAGGGCACTGGAGAGATATACGGGACTCCGTAAACAAGATACAGTCGTGGTCACTACCCGTAAACGTGATCGGTCTCTGGGTCAACGAGAATTGGAAGGTGGAATTAGTCAGCTAGAATATTTTGCCAAAGGATTCTGCTTGCCTTAAACCATCTACCTTGGAGGACAAGGTCTTATGAATGCCGGGGAGAAAACAAAAAACACACTGATAAGCCGTCGTGATTTCCTCAGGGTGGCGGCGTCTACAACCGCCCTGGGGTCTCTGGGTGTATTCAATCTAGACGCCGCGGCGCACGAAGGGGTACGCACGCCGTTCACCTTCGCTTACGTCTCCGATGCGCACCTATATGAAAGAAAGCTGAACAAGCGCTTTATCCGGGCGGTCGAAAAGGCTGTAAACGACATGAACAGCCTTAACCCGCAACCTGATTTTATCCTGTACGGGGGCGATTTGGCACAGCTAGGCCAGCCGGGAGAACTTGAACTTGGGAAAGAACTCCTAGGTCAACTTAAGGCACCGGTCAAGATGATGGTAGGGGAACATGACTGGTACTTCGACATGGGTGAGAAATGGAGAGAGCTGTTTGGGAAGGACGTCTATTCATTCGACCATAAAAGGGTCCATTTCGTGGTGCTGAACAGCGTCATAGTCGAGGACTATTGGACCGAGCCGAAGATGACGCCCATGGAGAGAATGAAATTTATGGCCCAACTCGACAATCCCAAAGGAAAGCCGTTCATGGTCGGTAAGGAACAGAGAGAGTGGCTGAAAGAGGACCTCTCGAAATACGACAGGTCAATACCGCTGGTAGTCTTCTCTCACTCACCCCTTTACAAATACTACAGGCCGTGGAATTTCTGGACAGAAGACGCAGAACAGGTGCAGGACATACTCTGGAAGTTTGACACGGCTACGGTCGTCCACGGGCACACACATCAACTACTGCTAAACCAGCTGGGTAAGATCACGTTTCATGGTATGCTCTCGACGGCCTGGCCATGGCCATATCCGCCAGAGGGTGTCCCGAAACTCACCATACAGATGGACAGGGCAGACCCATTCGACCAGTTTGACGGCTGTGGAGACGGGACGTTAGACGTGATGTCAAACGGACAGGCAAACATCACATACAATCTGTGGTCACGTAAACCACGATATGTAACCTACGATGACATAGAGCGATTATGGATAACCCACGGCCTTGGCCAGTTAGAGCCGGGACCGTCCTACTAGAAATCTTATGGGGACGACACGATACAAGTTGTTTCCCACAGCTTTATCAAACTCACAAATTGTTAAAATAAACCCTGAACGGTTTTTAGGAGGCTTGTCATGAAGCGCAATCGTTTGCTCCTCTTGATGGCGGCGGCCATGTCATTTACTTTAGTCCTGCATAGCGTGAGTGCCGATACGGACGTGACCCGGCCGGAGGTAAGGTATCTGGGGACTATGTCCTGTAAAGAAGCCCTGCCATCCAACCTGGAAGGGGTCAGGCTGTTCAAGCTATGCGACGGTGAGACCAAGGTGATAATTGCAGCCGACGGAACAGAACCCGGCAGACCCATGGCCAGGCCAATTGCTCAAATGGTAGCAAGCACCTTGCTTACGGCGTACCAGGACCTGAAGACCTCAAAACTTCTTGCCCACAAGGATGTCCCCCACACACCCAGGGAGAAAGAGACGTTCGAGTCCGAGTTAAACAAAATGATACAGAACGGCTATACACTATTTCATTCCCCGGAGCTTGGCACTAACGGCATCTCTTGCGACATGTGCCACCCTGATGGGGCAAATACCCACCCGGAAACATACCCAAAGTTTCAAACACAACTCAAAAAGGCGGCCTTGCTGAGGGACATGATAAACTGGTGCATTGAAAACCCCCTGGAGGGCACGAAACTTGATGATAACAGCGAAAAGATGCGGGCGCTGGAGGCATACATACTGTCAACCAGAAAAGGAACACCGCTCGAATTCGGGAAACACTAAAATAAATTCCGCCTCGCCATAGGTGAGGGGTGGCTTTTCTCTCTTATCTTTGTCCGCACTTGACGGACAACCCGTTTGTCCACAAGGCAAACGGAGACGAGGCGGAAGTTTCTTATGCTAGTCCTTAAACCACAATATGTTATGTACTACCAAGACAACTCCCATCGGACCCTTGTAACTTTTTCTCCTTGACATTTCGGTCCGTTCTTATTATATTTTTGTGCCGCACGTGAGCTGCTAAAAAGATATGTTTATCCGCCTCGTTATAGGTGAGGGGTGGCTTTTCTCTCTTATCTTTGTCCGCACTTGACGAACAACCCGTCTGCCCACAAGGCAAACGGAGACGAGGCGGATA
>MHZB01000073.1 GCA_001828605.1 Planctomycetes bacterium RIFCSPLOWO2_12_FULL_50_35
AACAAGCAATCCTCACAAACAAGAGCTTCAGACACACCTGCAGGACCCTAACATAAAGCAGTCCCTGACAACAGAGGGAGAGAGACCCACCATTCTGATTTCTGCAAGCGTAGACAGGGTAAAAAACGCTATAGAAGCCGTCCTTACACAGAAGGGAATACCCATTGAGTCAGTAACAAATTACCAGATTCTGAGCGGGTGGATACCAAGTAAGTCAGGTATTCCCTTGACAAAGGAACAAATGCAATTCTTCATAGAACCTGCGACAGATAACATCAAGGTCCACGCCTCTTGCGTCCAGCAAATCTCTGTGCTTTATGGCACCAATCTCTATACGGAGACTACAAAGGGCGAGACCCATAGAGACGAATTGGCGCTAATGCTTATATTAATTAAGAGGCAGGCCGAGGCTCCGACGGATAAGCCTGTAGTACAACCTCTCTCTAGCGAACTGACAATTTAAGCACCCTCCTGGTATCGGGTGTAATCTTCACCCTCTCATCTATCCTAAGTCCCACTACCCAAACGGGGTGGGCATCCGTGGCGACAAGGAGTACGTTATTCCTCTCCCACCTTGGGGTCTTTGTGTCTATAAAGAAGTCCTTAAGCTTCTTCTCACCGTCCACACCTAAGGGCCGGAACCTGTCACCGTCCCTGCGGGTGCGGACGTGCAGTCTCTCACCTGCCTTGTCGGCGTCCAAGATTTCTTCTTCCGGTGTCTTCTCGTCCTTAAATTTATCGAGGAGGCCGTTCTCCATAGAAAGTATTTCAGCCCTAAGCTTCCTGCCGTCAGGTAGTTCCGTAGCACCGGGGATGTTTAACTTCAGCGGCATAAAGGGCTCAAATGACGCAGCTCGTGTGCGTGGCTGGGTAGCAGCCCTTCTGAAACAAAGCATATTGCCCTCCAGACACGCCGTCCATTTCTCAGGAAGTTCTACCTGCTTACAAGCAGTAACACCTTCCACCATCTCCACCACTCTATTATAGTGTCCATGGTCCATCTTCTTGAGTGGGAGATCAATTCTGGAGAAAACCTCCTTAAGGAAAAAGTGCTGGAAGAATGGCGGATGATGTCTCAACAAGTCGGCCTCGAATGAGTAAGCACCGGGCTCGACCTGCTTTAGGTTTGCCTCCACCATCTTGCTTATTCTGGACTGCAGGAAATCGTTGCTTCTGCCTAGCACGTCGCCGAGTTTGGTCAGAGCGTCCTTTATCTGCGGGTTGTATCTGTCTTCGAGCAGTGGGAGCAGCTCCAGCCGGATGCGGTTGCGGAGATTTTCAGGGCGCAGATTGGAGGAATCGATCCGATATTTCAGACCCTTTTCCTCAATGTATGAAAATACGTCCCGCCTCCAGATGTGCAGGAGCGGTCTTATTAATATCGCGTTTGAGGTAGGTGACAATCTACGTGACGGTCTTATACCCCCCAGGCCCAGTAGCCCCGTACCCCTTATAATCCGGTGGAGCAAGGTCTCTGCATTATCGTCTGCCGTATGCCCCACGGCCACTCGTGTGGCAGATGCTTTTTCTGCCAACTCCTCAAAGAAGGCGTACCTGAGCCTTCTGGCCGCCGTTTCTATGGAACATTTCTCACGAGACGAGAACTCTCTTACGTCCACTTTCTTAACGGTAAATTCCAAACCAAGTAATCCCGCCAGGTCCCGAACGAAATGCTCGTCATCCTGGGACTCTTGCCCGCGGAGCATATGGTTTACGTGTGCCACCTGCAACCTGCAGCCCCATTCCGTGCGCTTGTTCAATTCGGCGAGTGCATACAGCATGGCAACTGAATCAGGCCCGCCGGAGACCCCGATGATGACGTTATCTCCGGGCTGCAATAGATTATAACGCTTAATCGTGTCTTTTACCCTGTTCTCGAACTCCAAGGATTTCACCGCCGAACCTCCGTAGACTGGACTATAACCCCAAGGGGATTCCAAGTCAAGCTAAGAGACTATTTGACTTCAAGTACTTATGACTTAGAATAGTTTTTATGAACATACTTGTTACGGGTTCAAGCGGTTTCATCGGTTCCGCCCTTGCAAAGAGGTTTTCCAGTGACCTAGTAATCGGCCTGGACAGAGTCCTTTACCCCGGCGACCCTGTTTGCACGCGCAGGTACTGCGTAGACATTGCCAACAGAGAAGCGCTTTTTGGTGTATTAAGGGATGTCAAGGTGCGGTTCGGTCATAGACTTGACTGCGTATTCCACCTGGCGGCACACTACGATTTTTCCAATAAGAAGGACCTCAGGTACAAAGAGGTAAACGAGGATGGCACAAGGAACCTCCTTGAAGCTCTGGCCGATTTTGAAGTAGGGGCATTTGTCTTTACCAGCAGTACCGCCGTTATGAAAGGTCTTAAGATAACCAATCCCGGTACTGATTCGGATGAGAGACTCAGTGAGTCTTCTCCCCTCGGTTCTCCATTGGAATATGGTGAATCAAAGCGCCGTGCCGAGGAGGTGGTCGTCGGCTTCAAGGAACGCCTGAAGGTCTTCATAGTACGGCTGTCTGGTGTATATGCGCCTGAGTGCAGGCTGATACCGCTGGCCCATCAAATAGCGTCCATATACAGGAGAGACGTCGGCTCAAGGTTTCTGCCGGGAGGTGGCCGCGGGTGCATATCATATATCCACATTGATGATGCACTTGACGGTCTTGAGAGGATGGTGACGCTCAGGGACGAGATACCCTCCGGTACAATCTATATACTTTCCGAGGAGGATTATCTTTCCTATACGGAGCTTTACGGGCTCATTCATCAGGGCCTTTATGGAAATGGCGGTGACTTCCGCCCGATCTCACTGACAAGCTGGCTCCTTATGGGAGGTGTACACACTGTCAACTATTTACACTATATTCGCAGCGGCCGGGGGTACTTCTTCAGGCCGTGGATGGCCAGACAGGCACTTCTCCGATTTTGCTTCAACACGGGGAAAGCCAAGAGGGAGCTGGGCTGGAATACAAATCACGCGCTCCGGGACTATATGCAAACCATACTCGGAGAACTGAGGGCGAACCCTGGGGAGTGGTTCAAGTCGAATAACATTAGTTCGTAGGGTAATGGAAATACGTCTGTGAGTCGCTTGTTACTGCGCCGGGTGGGTTTTTCGTTAGGCGTTGGATTACGGGCCACAAATTTTTGGCTTTTCCGACGTAAAATTGTGAGCTATAATTATACTAAATAGCGATTTGCGATTGAAATGTTTACCGGCTGGCTTAATATCGGTTTTTACGGCCTTTTCCTGGCCGTTTTGTTGTGCGCGGGTAGAGAGGCCCTGGCATTCGAGGGGGAAAAAGGGACATATCCGCTTTTGGCTGCAGTACATCCAGGGCAAAGCCAAACCCGGGAAGAGTTGCGCCAAGGACAAAAGGAGCAGGCTGGATTTACAGTAGGTGCTCTCTATTATATCTGGTGGGGATTGCTCCCGGGTGAAAGAGACATGTGGGAGCACGGCCACAGCCTGTCCCCCATTCTGGGTGAGTATTCCTCCAACGATCCCAACGTGGCCGAAAGGCACATAAAATGGGCCACAGAGCACGGAATAAACCTTTTTGAAGTGTCCTGGTCCGGCCCCGGGAAAAGAGGGCCTGAGTTGGACAATGATGAGGTAGATGCCGCCCTTCGGGAGGGATTACTAGCCGCTCCATCGATTGGGGACCTTAAATTTCTACTCGTATACGAGACGGAACGGGCTTTGGTACAAGAGGCACAGGAAATTGGGTATAATAATATCAAAGAGGCGTTTATAGAAGACATCCTCTACGCAGGCGAGAGATATTTCGACCACCCAAGCTATTTTAAACTCGATGGCAGGCCGGTGGTCATGGTCTGGAAGGTAAAGGATATCCTGGAAAATCTACTGGAGGAAAATGGATTTGAGTTGCAGGAAGCGCTTTCTGAGGTAGAAAAAAGGGCGCGCAGGGACATATTTTGGGTCAGTCTGGGAGAGGATGTGTACCGACCGGGCGGGCCGCCAGCGGATGATACCACGCTGAGCACGCTAGACGCAGTGGCGCCTTTGTTGGGAGATACGTTTCCACCCGGGGAGGTCAAGAGCCGGCAGGAATACCTTGGCAGTGTGGAGGCGGGTTACGGCCTCTGGAATACTAAAGCAGAGGAGTTAGGCTTTATGTTTATCCCCTCGGTAATCCCGGGATTTGACGACAGGGCCTTCAACCAAGGTCAGGACAGATTGCTGGAGATGGACCCCAAAGGGTTCTATCAAGCTATACTTCTGGCAAAGGAACTGGCCGGAGGTCACGGCAACTGGATATCAATCTACGGTTTTAACGAATGGTTTGAGAGTGGCGCCATAGAGCCCACAAACGAGTTTGGCCTCCAATTCCTTGAGACACTAAAGGGGGCCGTAAGGGATTAGCTATGCGCAATGTCGCAATATTACTGTTATTAATAGTTCTCGGCGTATTCGCTGGTAATCTACCGGTCCAGGCGCAGCATGACACCAGTACGGACGATGCCGTTGAGCATTTCAACAAAGGCAACGCGTTCTACGGTGAGGGGAAATACGATGAGGCGATTGAGCAGTTCAAAAAAGCCCTGGATCATAATCCTAAGGACGCCTCCTCACATTTTGGTCTGGGCAACTCTTACTTCCTTAAAAAAGACTACGATACGGCGCTTAAACATTACGGTGAAGTAGTAAAGCTGAAACCAGACTACTCCAAGGTGCACTACGCCATGGGACTCGCGTATCGACGACTTGGCAAGAAGGACGAGGCACAGAAGGCGTTTGAACGGTATAACAACCTGAGCAAGATGGAGAAGGTAGAGCCGTCTCAGGCAGCCAAAAAACCGACGGGAGAAGCAAAGGTTGCTGAAAAGGAACGCCCCAAGGTAACCCCTGTCGAGGGAAAACCCGCTGAGGCAGGAGCAGAAAAGAAGCCTGTTGAAGGGAAGGAACCGACCGAAGAGAGACAACTCGAGGGAAGGAAATGGGAAGAACGACCAGAGGACAGGCAACTTGAAAGTAGGGCGTGGGACAAGAAACCGGAGGGTAGACAGCTTGAGAGCAAGGTAGGGGCAGGTGAAGGACCCAGCGCACAGCGTATCACACCGAAAAAAGGAGAGGCTAAAGGAGAAATTAAAGAAAAACCCGCTGCAAAAAAGATAGAACCGAAGGAAAAAGAAGATATTGCAAAACGGCCTGAGAGGCAAGTCAAAGAAGAAAAGGTCGAAAGGAAAAGAGACGTTTTAAAGTCCTTATGGAACAGCTCGCCGGTGGGCAAGATATTTCTGGGCCTAATCGCATATACGTTTATAGCTCAGGTCTGGTTGGGCTTTGTTGTACTGGTGTGTCTGATCTTCCTGTGGAGGAAGAGATAAAGGTGCGCGTGCAGAGATTTATTACACTACGCCCATTATCCCCATTTTTAGCAGTATAGAGAATCTTGAAGATATTGTATGATAGATAAATTTGACATCAGCGAAATTACGAAAGAGCTGGGGGGGCATGGGTCCAAAAATATCCTGCACTCCGACGGGATTCGGATATCGGTAATCACCTGTGACACATTCGTCGACTTCTACGATATCAATTACAAAAGCAACGAACTGATATATCTGTTGAAAGGCAAGATAAAGCTTGAGACTGAACGCGGCCCTATTTATGCTAAAGAGGGCGAATTAGTGGTAATACCCAAGGGTTTAGGACACGGCCCCGCACATGGTGAGGGTGCCGTGATGCTGGAGATTGAGAATAGATGACACTTTGCGGATATACCGGTGAAAAGGAGCGTCTTGATGGATAGGGTAATAATATTCGGAAAGGACGACTGCCCCTATACAACCAGCGCCAGAGAGGACTATGCCAGACGAGGTATCTCCGTAGAGTACATAAATGTGAAGAAAGACCCGCAGGCTATGAAGAGGATGTTGAAGTTTTCGGCCGGTCGCAGAGAGGTGCCCACAATAGTGGAGGGCGATAAGATAACCGTTGGTTTTGGAGGCACCTGACATGTATAAGGTGGCCGGTAGGTTATCGGCGACCGATGGATTTAAGACTGTAGGAGTATTATCCTAAGTACGAGTAGAGGAGGGAGATGGTAGATGAAAGAAGGAATTGCCCCTATTCAGGAGGCTGCCAAAAAACCCGCAGATAAGTTTCAACTGCGGCTTCTATTTTGGGAGACAACCGTTGCGTGTAATCTTGAGTGCATCCACTGCAGAAGGCTGGACGTTGCAAAGGAGTTGACCAAGGACGACCTCAGCACTCAGGAGGCATTTAATTTTATAGACGACCTCGCTACCCTTGGCAGCCCCATACTGGTCTTAAGCGGCGGCGAACCGCTGTACCGTCCCGACATATTTAAGATAGCCAGCTATGCAAGGTCAAAGGGGCTTAAGGTTGCCCTCGCGACCAACGGCACGTTGGTAGATGCAGTCATAGCAGGGCGCATTGTAGATGCCGGGGTGCAGCGCGTCTCCATCAGCTTCGACGGTGCAGACGCAAAGACACATGATGAATTCCGCAAACTCCCCGGCTCATTCGACCGTGCAATCGAGGGTTTCAAGCATCTTAAAAAGCTCGGTATGAGTATGCAGATGAACTCCACCATTGCCAAGCACAATGTCCACCAGCTTAGAGACCTGTACGACATGGCTCTTTCACTTGGGGCGGATGCCCTTCATATCTTCATGCTGGTGCCGGTGGGCTGTGGAGTGGAGATAGCCGAGGACCAGATGTTAAGCGCCGAAAAGTATGAAGAAAGCCTCCACCTGTTCTATGAATTGGCGAGGGAGGCAAAGATACAGACAAAGGCAACCTGTGCCCCCCACTATTTCCGAATCGTAAGAGAAAAGGCGGCGGAGTTGGGGATGCCGAACGACCCTTCCATGACGATGCCGAAAGGTGGACATCCGCATTCTGCGCGTGGAGGCATGCCACCCCACGGCGCCGGCGGGCACCCAGGCGGCGGTCATCCGGGCGGTGGGCATTCCGGTGGCGCACCGGAGGCCATGGCTGCGATGACCAGGGGGTGTCTGGCAGGGACCGGCGTATGCTTCGTTTCACATAAGGGTGAGGTATTTCCCTGTGGATACCTTCCCGTTACGTCCGGCAATGTACGGACCCAGAGCCTTGCAGAGATATGGAGTGACTCAAAGGTTTTCAAGAAACTGCGCAACGTGGACCTACTGGGAGGAAAATGCGGGGTATGTGAGTACAAAAAGATATGCGAGGGCTGCCGTGCAAGGGCATTCTATGAGACCGGAGATTACATGGCGGAGGAACCTTACTGCATATATACTCCTAAGGCCCTGAGAAAGAAGGGCTAGTCGAAAGGACGGCAGATGGCTATGAGGACCTGTATTCTGGTAACCCTCTTTCTGCTTCCATCCGTAAAACCGGCCCTGGCTGTGTGGCCCGATCTGGACCAAAATCAAATGCAGGAGGCGGTCCAGTACGGGAAAAAATTCAAGAACTACGATAACGACGCATTTCTTAAGGAATGGACTGTGGCTTTGCAGAGAGACAGCGATAAGGTAGGTGTCTACACGAAGTTTAATCTGCTTGCAATGGCCGCCAGAGACGCCGCAAAGGAGTCCAGAGACCTCCGTCCTGAGGAAATAGAGGCTGTCTTAGGTGAGGCAGAGAATAAACTTGCCTTTAAACTGGTTTTATACGGCAACTCACCCGAATTTACCAAACGTTTTCATGCCGTGCTGCAATATAATGACGCATATATACAGCCCATACATAAACTCAATGCCCCCGGAGAGCCCTTCGGCTGGTGGCCCATGGCGCCTTCGATATTCCGGGCATTTTGCTCTTATGAATTTCCGCTCAATGAGATAGACCCTAACGCAGAGGTCGCACTTATTATAATTAATCCCGAGGGAGGGGAAAGAGAGCTGTTTCTCGACCTGTCTAAGATGAGGTGAAGGCATTGCAAAAGACCGCGGAATTGAGACGTTACAGAGACAAGGCACTTAATACAGGTTATCTGTTTTTCTACTCTAAGGCCCTTGCGACAGCCGCCAGGTTAGGTGTTTTTGACTATATCGGTACCGGAAGCAAGTCCTTGAAAGAGCTTGCGGCGGCCATGGGCACCAGTGAGCACGGGCTGGAACTCCTGCTGGATGCCATGGTCGGTATGGGATACCTGAGCAAAAAAGGGAATAATTATTCTAATACCCGCTGTGGGCGAGAGGTCTTCTTGAAGGGAAAGGATCTCTATATTGGAGATATACTTCGCTTTCATGCGACCATGTGGGAAGGATGGAACAACCTGGAACAATCGGTCCGAACAGGAAAGCCCGCACGGCTGCATAACATGTTTCAGGATGATAAAGAGGAAACACGCACCTTTATCATGGCCATGCACAATACCGCAATGGGACATGCAGAGAGATTGGCCTCTTTGATGGACCTGAGCGGCGACAAAACACTCTTGGACATCGGCGGCGGTCCTGCCACCTACTCAATATTCTTTTGTAAGGCCAATCCACGCCTAAGGGCAACCGTCCTCGACCTGCCCGGTACACTTGAGGTCACAAAAGACGTTGTCTCCAGATTCAAGATGTCTCGCAGGATTACCTTACAAGAAGGCGACTACAATAAGGACCTGCCCAAGGGATTTGACGCAGCGTTCCTTTCCCACATCATCCATAGTGAGGGAGGGGAAGCCAATATTGGCCTAATGAAGAGGATATATGATGCCCTGAACCCGGGTGGCAAGATAATAATCCAGGATTTCATATTAAAAAGCGACAAGACACAACCCAGCTTTGCCTCAGCCTTTGCCCTCTGCATGCTCCTTTTTACGGAGAAGGGCAGGACGTATTCTTTCGAAGAGATAAAGGGCTGGCTGGAGGCTGCCGGTTTTAAATCTGTTAAGTGGTTGCGGCGTGCGTTACCACGCGATATCTCCATTGTAACGGCGTTTCGCAGCTGACGGTCTAAGACGAACAAAGGGAGACCTCATGATAAAAAGTATTCTTGTACCACTCGATGGATCGGAGGCATCATTTTCTGCCCTTTCAAACGCTGTGGAACTGGGAAGGATTGCCGGGGCCGAGGTACGCGGACTGTTTGTGGAGGATAGATGGCGCTTCGTTTACGTTTCCACCTCGGCGGCGGTAGCCGGGGCAATAGGTGCAGCACCGACCACCCACATACCGCTGCCCCCTAAGAAGCTGCTTGAGGAGGAAAACCGCATCAAGGAAGAGGGCGAATATCTTAAAAAGCGGTTTATGGACGAATGCCGAGACAAGGGCGTAAAGGGTACGTTCAAGGCGGCGCGCGGTGAAGTCGGTGAACTGATAGTCGAAGCAGCCAAGACAGTGGCCCTTGTGGTTATGGGTAGGCGCGGCAGACATGCCAAGTACAAGGTGCAAACTCTGGGTTCGATCACTCAGATGCTGTTACATAAATCGGCAAGACCGGTTATGGTCGTACCCGAGGGTACTAAGTGCAATTCGCGTATCCTCATTGCCTACGACGGCAGCAGGGCCGCCCAGAGGGCGATAGATACCGGGGCGATTATCGCTAAACTGCGGACCGCAGAGATAGACGTCCTCACAGTGGCGGACAATCCTGACGATGCGGTGGAGCCTCAGGAAGAGGCCAGAGAATATCTGTCACCGTACGAACTTAGGGCCTCATTCCTCGTCGAACGGGGGAAACCGTGGGAGGCAATTGTGGCACACGCAAGTAAGATGGATGCCGGGCTTATTGTGATGGGTGCGTTTGGGACTAACCGACTGAAGGAGTTAATCTTCGGAAGCACTACCATGAACGTCCTGGAGAAGGCGGAATGCCCCATCTTGCTCGTTGCATGAGTACTGGAAAGCAAGCTAAACGAAGCGAAGATATAATGTGCAAGTCCATCTCACACGTGCGACGCGAGGTCGCACGCTATACCAGAATAACGTCCGGTGTGGAAAATTTTCCGAAGGTCTCAATAGATTTCAGGAGAACGCCTTCTATAGATAACCCATGAACATACTCTTGTTAAGCATGCCAGACTTCCTTCCCTTTGTAATGCAGTGGGATATAAAGGCTCCCAACCTCGGTATGGTATCAGTTGCCTCTAATCTCTCAAGCGGCCACAATGTCTATGTCGGAGACCTGTGCACGAGGAGAAATAAAGTATCTGAGGCCGTCCGAGATGCAGTAGAGAGGTATAAACCCGGTCTGGTAGGGCTGTCCTCCATGACCTTCCAGTATAACACCGCCAAGAAGATAGCGCGGCTCATAAAGGGTATGAACAAGGATATTAAACTGGCACTGGGCGGCTATCATGCAACTCTTATGTCCCCCGAACTCAAGACGGAGGAGGATAATAAGCTGTTCGACTTTTCCGGTGAGGACGGTCAATTGTTCGATTTTATGGTAAGAGGTGAAGGGGAGGCAACCTTTCGTGAACTGGCGGATGCCCTGGATGGGGGCACGGACTTTGATTCTATCTTGGGGTTGTCCTATAAGGTCAACGGCGACTGGCACCATAACAGGCGAAGGCCCACACTGGATGTAAAGACCATAAAATTACCGGACAGGTCAAAGAGGATATGGAAGAACTACGGATACCTTCACTATGTAACCGACACGGTAGAGACCTCCAGAGGCTGTACGTTTACCTGCAACTTCTGCAGCATGCAGCACATGTACGGCACCTCATTCAGGACCTATGAGATCTCACGGGTGATGGAGGACATTGAAAACTGCAAGAGGGCCGGGGCCAATATACTGTTTTTCGTAGACGACAACATTACCCTGAATCCAAGAAGGCTTTTGGAGATATGCAAGACAATAGTCAGGGAAGGCCATAACGACATGTACTACCTGGCCCAGGTGAGCTGCAAGGGCATCGCCTCGGTGCCGGAGTTGTCGCAGGCCATGAAGGACGCGGGGTTTTTGATGGTCTTTTTAGGCATAGAGAATATCTCAAAGCGCAACCTTAACCAACTCAATAAGGGGGATATATTAGAAGACAGCAGGAAGGCCATTAAATACCTCCATAACGCAAAGGTGCTGGTAATCGGCGGGATGATCCTCGGTAACCCGGAAGATACCTATCAGGATATCAAAGACAATTTCGATTTCTTTAGAGACCAAGAAGTTGACGTATACTTTGACCAGGTGCTGACACCGTACCCCAAAACGGGAATAAGGGAAGAACTGCTGAAGACAGGCCTTGTAGCAAACCCTCACGATTTTACAAAATATAATGGATTCTGGACCAACGTCAGGACGAAACACCTGTCACGAGAGGAATTGGCCTTTCTCAGATGGAAATTTCACCGCGACTACTTTACACTCGCTGAACCGACGTCCCTATATAGGAAGGTGATGGGGCCGGGTTACTATTACAGGTTATACAAGATACTCAGCAAGAAAGCGGACGTCTGGTGGAGCACGGAACGGGAGGTCTTTAAGAAGGACATGGAGAAATATCGTAAGGTAAACGAGTATCTATAGGTCCGCTCCAAGGGTTAATCCACGGCCGCCTCGCACTCACACTCCAGGGCCAGGGCCTGGGAGATTCGACTCTTATCCCTGTATATGGTTATACCCTTGCACCCGCTCTTGTAGGCAAGCATAAACGTCTTTTCCACCTCATCCTTCGACGTGTTGGATGAGAAATTTATGGTCTTAGATACGGCGTTGTCGGTGTATTTCTGGAAAGCTGCCTGCGTCCTGACGTGCCATTCTGCAGGGATGTCGTGGGCGGTAACAAAGACCCGTTTTATCACATCCGGTATGTAGGGGATGGATTGGATGGAACCCTCTTTTGACACCTCTTCCATCATCTTGTCTGAGTAGAAACCCTCCCGGTGGGCCATTTCGATGAAGTAGTCATAGACCTCGGGTATAAATGCCTCATCCAGTATGCGTCTGCCAAATGAAAAGGCAAATACAGGCTCTATACCGCTGGAGCAGCCGGCTATAATGCTGATGGTGCCGGTCGGAGCAATGGTAGTACGAGATACGTTTCTATAACGAGGCCCTCCCGTCCTGTCGTATACACTCCCAGAAAAGTTGGGGAATACGCCTCGTTTCTTTGCCAGTTCGATGGATGCGGCATTGGCTTCTTGGGAAAAGAACTTCATCAGCCCCCCTGCCGTCTCAAGGGCCTCTTCCGAATTATACGGGATGTCCATCTTTATAAGCATGTCGGCAAAACCCATCAGGCCAAGCCCTATCTTCCTGTTACCTTTGCTTATCTCCGCGACCTGGGGCAGTGGATACTTGTTTATGTCCACTATATTGTCAAGGAAGTGCACCCCGTGCCTTATGACCTCCCTCAGCCTGTCCCAATCAACCTGAGGTTTCTTGTCTCCTTTTAACATCCTGGAGAGATTCACAGAACCCAGCACGCAAGACTCATACGGCAGGAGGGGCTGCTCGCCGCACGGGTTCGTAGCCTCAATTACACCTATCTTGGGCGTAGGGTTGGCGGCATTTATGGAATCGAGGAATAGTACCCCAGGCTCCCCCGTCTTCCATGCCTCGTCCACCAGCCTGTCAAAGACCTCTCTGGCCCTGAGTCTTTTTACCACTTTTTCCGTGCGGGGGTTGATAAGTTCATACTCCTTGTCTTTCTCCACCGCCTTCATGAAGGCATCGGTCACACCCACCGAGATGTTAAAGTTGGTAAGAACCCCCTGACGGCTCTTGCAATCTATAAATTCAAGGATGTCCGGATGCGCAACATGGAGGACGGCCATATTGGCCCCTCGACGGAACCCACCCTGGTTAATGACCTCTGTAGCCTCATTGAATATCCTTATAAACGAGACCGGGCCACTGGCAGGTCCCCCTGATGTGCTGACTATGTCATTCTTCGGTCTGAGCTTAGAGAAAGAAAACCCCGTCCCGCCACCGCTTTGATGGATTATTGCGGAATATTTAACCATCTCGAATATATGCTCAATAGAGTCCTCCACCGGCAGTACGAAACATGCTGCCAACTGCTGAAGCTCCCTGCCGGCATTCATAAGCGTAGGCGAATTGGGCAAGAATTCAAGAGCCGCCATCGTATTGTAAAAGACCCTTTCAGTCGCATGCGTATTGTTGCCGTACAAGGCGTCTGCACTGGCAACGTTGCAAGCCACCCGCCTAAACATCTCCTCCGGAGATTCTACACACCGGCCCTCCACGTCCCTTCTCAGATACCTCTTTTTCAGTACCAGCAGGCCGGTGGGTGACAGACGTATTTTTTGGGACTTTTCTCTCATTACCGTGACCTCTGAGAAATTAAATACAAAGCAGTTATTGCGAGGAGCAAAGGCAACAAAGTCAAGCCGGAGGCTTCGCTCGCAATGACAGTGGGTACCGAAGCTACTTTTGTCGTGGTCTCTCTACTACATATTGTAGCAAGCTTGGGATCAAATGTCTATATGTTGTATAATCCCTGCCTAAAAGGGAGCACGAGGAGAAAAAATGTGGTGAACTGTTAAAGAAGGGGGTTACTTGAGGCCGTACTTGTCCAGCTTTCTGTAGAGTGTACGCTCACCTATACCCAGGAGTCTGGCGGACATACCTCTATTGCCCTTGACTGAGGCCAGGGTGTTCTTTATAAGGCTTCGTTCCATCTCCTCCAGAGACATCCCCACCAGCGGTCTCTGCTCGTCGGACTTCTCCGCACCGTCCAGTAATATATGGCCAGGGATATCTTCTACACCCAGTGTGTCATCTTTTGCCAGTACTATCATACTCTCGATACAATTCTTCAGCTCCCTTATGTTGCCGGGCCACGAGTATTGCAGCAACCTCTTTTTTGCCTCTGCAGTAATTGAATGTATGGGTTTACCGTACATCTGTGAAAATTCCTTCACAAAGGCCTCTATCAGGGGGGACACGTCTTCTTGTCGTTCCCTTAGCGGGGGCAGCTTAAGACAGACTACATTGAGCCTAAAATACAGGTCCTCCCTGAACCGTTTCTCCTTCATTAATTCTTCAAGGTTTTGGTTGGTAGCGGCAATAATCCTGACATCAACGGAAATCGATTCATTACTGCCCACCCTAGTAATCTTTCCGTCTTCGACGACTCTGAGGAGTTTTGCCTGTGCCGATAGGGGCATGTCGCCTATTTCATCAAGGAAGAGTGTTCCACCGTGGGCGTGTTCAAACCTCCCTTTCCTCTTATTTACGGCACCCGTAAATGCGCCGCGTTCGTGGCCAAAGAGTTCGCTCTCAAGAAGTCCGTCGGGAATAGCCGCAGAATTTAAGGCCGCAAAGGGACTGTTTCTTCTGGGACTATTATTGTGGATGGCCCTGGCTACGAGCTCCTTCCCGGTGCCGCTTTCTCCCGCAATAAGGACGGTGGCGTTCGTCGGGGCTACTTGTCGGACAATGCCCAAAATACGCCTCATGCTGGTGCAGGCTACAATGACGCCTGGAAGGCTGTTCCCATGTCTCGGAATTAATTCCACTCCACAGTCGCCGGCATTTCTCGCAGTGGTTTGCTTTTTAACCGCCTCATCCACCACCATCCTAAGCTGATGAATATTAACGGGCTTTTCGAGAAACGTAAAAGCGCCATTCTGCATTGCTTTAACGGCCGTTTCCACGGTACCGTATCCTGTAACCAATATAACCTGGGCGTCGGGAATCCTTTCCTTGGCCGTTCTGAGGATTTCTAGTCCATCCGTCTCCTTCATTACAAGGTCCGTGACTACAATGTCTATATTACCCTGGCGCAGGTGGTGCAACGCCTCCCGCCGCCCTGTGGCCACGATACATTTGTAGCCCACCTTCTCCAGACTCTCCGCGGTCGCCCTGGCGTGGGCGTCCTCATCGTCAACAACTAATATCCTGGCCTTAAATTCCATAAAACCTCTCACCTTTTTAAGGGTAATTTGACGATAAAATTACTTCCCTGGCCTTTTTCACTCTCTACGGTTATTGTACCGCCGTGCTCCTCTACAATACGCTTTACCGTGGGCAGTCCAAGCCCAGTCCCATTTTTTTTGGTAGAATAGTAAACCTCAAATATTTTCTCGAACTCGTTGCTGAGGATGCCATTCCCAGTATCAGCCACTTCTATTTGAATACAATCGTTTTTTTGTACGGTGCGTATTGAGAGTTTACCCCCTTCGGGCATTGCTTGTTGTGCATTGATTATCATATTCAAAAGGGCCTGCTTTATCAAATTTACGTCCAGCCTTAAGTACGGCAAGGCGGGTCCATAACATCTATCTACCACAATGTTGTTCTTCCTTGCCTCGGGGGCAATAAAATCTACTACCTCATCCACCACCTTGTTTACGTCGTGTTCTTCAAACCTTGGCCGTTCCTCATGTGCAAAGCGAAGGAAATCGCTCACAACCTCCTCCAGTCTTTGCACCTCTCGTTGGAGACCTTGAAGCCTCTTTTTAACGGTTTCTCGCCGGCCGGTTACATTGTCACCGACCTCTTCTTCCAGGAGTTGGAGGTTGACGTTCAACACACTCAAGGGGTTTCTAATCTCGTGGGCCAGTCCAAGAGCCAGACTGTCGAGGTGAGGGGGAAGTGAGGCAGTGTTTTGAGTCTTACGTAATTCGCCTTTACCCCGTATTCGGTAAAGGGCGTAAAGGAATGCCGCAGCAGCGATTATAACGGCTACGACCAAAAAACCTTTAACCATCGGCACACGCACTTCTAAGGTGTGTGAGCCAGGAAGTTTTAATGAATAACAAAACACTTCCTGGCTCGTAGACCTTTAGATAATATTAGGATGCTACCCTACTAACGTTTTGGGCCTGAAGTCCTTTATCACTATCAACAAGATCGAATTCCACCTTTTCACCGTCTTCAAGGGTCCTAAAACCATCTCCATTGATGCTGGAATAGTGAACGAAGACGTCTTTGCCTCCTTCGTGCTCTATGAAACCAAACCCTTTTTTCGCATCAAACCACTTTACTTTACCGGTGACCCTTGTTGCCATTCTTATCTCCTCATTCTTCAAAAATTAAAAATATTAGAACCGTAAAATACAAGCGAAACAAATTTTATCTGTCCTTAAATTTTTACACCTCCTATATAAAAATAATTGTAAAATTAATTTAAAGAATATTGGTTCGCGACGTCAACTCACAAGAGAACCGGCTGCCCGCTCCTTTAACACCGCTTTTCTTGAAAGCCTTATGCGCTTTTGATCGTCGATACCGATGACCTTTACTTCTATTTCCTGCCCCATCTTGACTGCGTCTTCCACCTTCTCTATGTATCCGTCCGACATCTCGGATATATGGAGCAACCCGTCTTGGCCGGGGAGCACCTCTACGAAGGCGCCGTATTCCTTTATGGCAGTCACCTTCCCTTTGTAGATCTTCCCGATCCGCACCTCTTCCGTCATTCTCTCTATGATATCTTTCGCCTTTTCGGCGTCGGATGCTACCGGAGACGAAATAACCACGGTGCCGTCGTTTTCTATCTCAACCCTGGCGCCGGTATCCTCCTGAATCCTTTTCACGTTCTTGCCGCCGGGCCCTATCACAAGGCCTATCTTATCCGGATTTATCTTTATCTTCAGCAGCCTTGGGGCGTGGTCGGAAATACCCGTCCTGGGTTTGTCCAGCACCTTTAACATCTCTCTAAGTATGTGTATCCTGCCTTCTCTAGCCTGCTCCAGGGCCTTTCTCATAATGGCTTCATCGAGCCATGGTATCTTCAGGTCCATCTGCAGGGCAGTGATGCCCCTCTGGGTGCCGGCCACCTTGAAGTCCATGTCTCCAAAATTATCCTCCGTGCCCAGGATATCGGAGAGGACACGAACCTCGTCACCCTCCTTTATCAATCCCATGGCAATCCCTGCCACAGGGTCTTTTATACATACGCCTGCATCCATCAAACAGAGGGTACCGCCGCATACGGTGCCCATCGAGGAAGAACCATTGGACTCCAGGATGTCCGATACCAGACGAACAGTATATGAAAATTTCTGGTGGTCGGGCATCACGGCCTCCAGCGCCCTTTCCGCAAGGTTGCCGTGGCCGATCTCTCTTCTTGAGGGACCGAAGGAAGGCTTTACTTCCCCCACACAGAATGGAGGGAAATTATAGTGCAGCATAAACTTTTTTGAATATTCGTCCTCCAGGGCTTCCACCCTTTGCTCATCCATAGCGGTGCCGAGGGTGGTAACCACCAGGGCCTGCGTTTCCCCCCTGGTAAACACCGCGGAGCCATGGGTCATGGGCAATATGCCTACTTCACAGCTAATGTGTCTTATCTCATCAAGGCCTCTGCCGTCTACCCTCTTATTTTCGTTTAGTATCTGCCCCCTGACCACCTTACGTTCAATCTGGTCAAAGATGTAGTTTATGTCTTTTTCTTTGGCCGCGGCCCCCTCAGCCTTACAGTATTTCTCTATAAGGGCACTTTGTATCTCGCTGAGTGCGCGGTCCCTTGCTTGTTTTCCCGGTGTTATACTCTTCTCCTTAACGCGGTCATAGGCCTCTTCCCATACCGCCTTATAAAGCCCTTCGTCTATCTCACCCTCGGTAATCTGCTGCTTTTCTTTACCGCATATGGCCACAAGCTCCTTCTGCAACTTGACTATTTCCTTGACGGCGTCCTCGGCAAAGACCATGGCGTGGAGAATATCATCCTCGGACACCTCCTTAGCTCCAGCCTCTACCATCAATACCCCGTCCTCTGAGCCTGAAAGCACCATGTCCATGTCGCTGTTCTTAAGTTCCGAGTGAGTAGGATTCAGCACAAATTCGCCATTCACCCTTCCGACCCTTACGGAGGCTATGGGGCCGCTGAATGGTATTGAGGAGATGCAGAGGGCGGCGGAAGCGCCTATCATAGCCAATATGTCGGGGTTATTTTCTTTATCCGCCGAAAGGACTATACTCATTACCTGTACTTCGCAGCGGTATGATTTCGGGAAAAGAGGCCTCAACGGCCTGTCTGTCAACCTCATGGTGAGCGTTTCTTTTGCGGTAGGTCTTCCTTCCCTTTTATAGAAGCCCCCTGGGAATTTTCCTGCAGCATAGGTCTTTTCTCGGTAGTCAACCGTAAGGGGGAAAAAGTCTGTGTCCCTTTCGTTTCCTGCCACTGCCGTTGCCAAGACTATGGTATCGCCGTATCTAACCGTTACCGCACCATCCGCCTGCCTAGCCAACTTATTTGATTCAATACTTAATATCCTATTGCCTATAGACTTCTCTACCTTATAACTACCCATGTTCTTCTTTTTTCCTTATCCTTCGTTAAACTAAAACACGACAGATTAACTGTCTAAACACCTTTCTCTCGTATGCTTAATTTGTTGACGATATGTTTGTACCTCTCTTTATCTTTCCTGTCGAGATACTTCAGGAGGGAAGACCGCTGACCCACCATCTGTAAGAGTCCTCTGCGGGAGGTGTGGTCTTTCTTGTGTTGCTGGAGGTGCTCGCCTAAATGGTTTATCCGCTCGGTAAGAAGACCTATCTGAACCTCTGGCGAGCCAGTGTCATTCTCGTGGATCCCAAGACCCTTAATTATTTCTGTTTTACGCCCCTTTTCAATGGCCATTTCTGCATCCTTCCTCTAACAGCTCTCACTCAAAAAAGGGAATTTTACGGGTTACAAGGGTATATTGCAACAGAAAAATGGCTATCCGGACGGAATTTCAGCGGCGATGGCCCGGGTGTAATTTTCCGCCGATATCCTGTCCGGTGCTAAAAATGTTGCAACAAGAAAACGGCCTTTATTGTATACTGTGGAATAGCGGCCACTCTTATCCTCAAAGCACTGGAGTGTGCCTTCGAGTAAAGGGCTTTCTCCCCAAGATTTCTTGAGTTCGATCAGGTTTTTCCATGCCTTGGAAGCGTTATCTGCACCGGGATATTTAACCAACATGAGCTTCATAGGTGGTTGGCCTTCCTTTAACATATACTCCGCAACTACGGCATCTGTCTCTTTTTCCAGGCCAAAGACGTTCTCTTCGATAACCTCGTCGCTTATAGAAATATTATCGAGGACTATCCTGTCGTGGAAGAACTTCGTACGCCCTTCAAGCAGCCCCCCGGCCGGTAGATAGTTCAAAAGGGTGGGCCGTACAGACCTGCCGGACGGGAGTTTGTCCAGGACCGCCTCGGCAATAACCCTTACCTCGTCCGGACTCACGCCGATTACGCTCGGCTCAAACCGAACATAGTTCCTGCCCTTCCACACCCACACGTAATTTTCGAACACAGATGCCTCATCCCCAAGGTCATACACATTACCCGACCTGTCATAAGTATATGCGCCAAAGGCGTCATCGTCTTTGGCAAACGTCCATAGCTCCACCAGCGCCTCCCTGCCGTGGACGTCTCCGTAACGTGCAACGGCTACCTGCCGGTACGAATAAGAAAGGTAAGGTTCGGCAGCACCGTCTATGTACTCATAAAGGCCATTTTCCCCTGTGTATACTAAAGGACTTGCCAGCAGCGTCCATTCGCCTATTACCTCGGGGAATACGCCCCCGTTACCGGACTCCGCCGATTCCTCGAATTTCACGAGAAGCTGGGGCTGCATGCCTTCAACCACGATTGCCGACCTGCCCACAACAGGGCAGACGTATTCGCAGAAACCACAGCCGTTACAAACCTCCTCCCTGACAAACGGCCGTCTTATCTCACGTCCCGTCTCGTCGGTGTATGTATTAAAGTGAATGGCCTTTGTCGGCACGGGACATACCTCTTCACACACACCGCAGTTAACGTCATGCCAATCCTTATTTAGGGCAGGCAGTCCCGCATATCCCACCCAGGGAATGCAGCGGCTCTGGTCTATGCGCGCCTTGCCTATGGCCGTCCTTTGTTTCTTTGGGAGTTCCAGTGGTTTTATGGCGCCGGAGGGGCAGACGTGGCTGCAGAGGGTGCAGGTATAGTCACAGTGACCAATCCTGGGTATCAGTCTGGGCGTCCAGGCCGCCTCCAGGCCGGCCTCCACTAAGGTAGGATGCAGGCCGTTAGTCTTGCACACCTTCATGCATTCCCCGCAGCTAATGCACCTTGCCAGGAATTCCCCCTCATCCACCGAACCGGGCGGGCGGATGACCCCATGCCCCTTGCCGGACCTCCAGGGGAAATTGTACCCAAGCATCGGTACGGCAACCACGCTGGCAAGGCAGGTCGTCACCAGACCCCTCTTTGAGAGGTCTACTTCCTGGAGTTTAGGGACAAGGCCTCCCCTAAAACGTATGGCGTCGCTGGGGCAGACCTCCTGACAATCCATGCAGAGTATGCACTCTCCCGCCTGGGTGGCCCTTCCCTCCTCGGTGATACACCCCATTCTACAGCCCTTCTGGCACAGGCCGCACACCTCACAGTCCTTAACCCGTCTCTGGATGTAGGCCCCAATTGACGCCAGCGCCAGCATGGCACCCAGCGGGCACAAGTTTCTGCACCAGTACCGCCTGAAAACGAGCCCGAAAGAAATAATACCCAAAAAGATTAACAAGAAGGCCGTATGATTGCGATAAAAGGGTTCGCGTTCCACGAACAGGATTTTATCTGAGTACTCGTGCACAGGCACGGTTAGGGGACCTATGATGGGAAACCCCTGAAGAAAATCAAAAACTCCTGCCAGAAGCGCTACTATATAAGGATGGATGAGGATGGAATAGGTGTTGGTCGCAAGGCTCAACGGGTCAAACCAGCCCACTATCTGCCTGCTTAAGAAGAGGCTGAGCAGAAGGAAGGCAAGCAGATAATATTTAAGCCGTCTTCCGTCGTAGAGCTTCCAACCCGTAGAAGTCTCGCTGGACCGTTTTCTTTTAAAGAGCTTGTCTGTCAGGTCAATGGTGGCGCCGAAGGGGCAGACCCACCCGCAGAAGAACCGACCCATGAACAGGGTCATGGCAACAAGAACCAGGGCAGGCCAGTACGGGGTCACAAGCTCTTTGGCGGCTATGCTGGCGCCAAGCCCGGAGAGGGGGCTGAGGTGCAGGAATATATTTCTGGCTGAAAAATCGGTGGTGGTAAGCGGGTCCAGATATATAAGAAGCACCAGGAACGCCGTCAGGCTCAGTGCCTGCGACCACTTGCGCAGATTATACGCCCTGAAAAGGCTCTTTTTCTTTTGCAACATTTTATTTAACAAGGGAATAGCGTTTCTAAAAAATCGTACTATATCTCAGTATGTCATTCTGGGCGTAGCGAAGAATCTCCTGTAATTCCCCAAAAGTTGTAGTGGTCGAGCTTGCTCTGCTTAATGTCGAGCAAGCTCTGCCACTACAGAAAAACTCTCCCTTGCTATTTCGTAAAGGCGGTAGCGTCCAATCTCTGTATCGGACGCCTTGCGTCTGGTACGGAGACCAGACGTTACAACAATTTCGTTAAATCAATCCGCCTGAGGCGGATAAAGGCCGTTGTCTACCAAAGACATTTTCGGGCCGATGGTAGACAACGAAGTTCTACTTCGTTGAGGCCCAAAAGGTGCGTCGAGACGCACTCTACAAATCTACTATACGAGACCGCTGCAAAAGTAGTCTAATCATCAATTTGAGGGTAGCCGCAGGCTTTAGCCTGCGTTATACGCACCCTAAAGGGTGCGGCTACATTTACACCTTCAATTTTTGGTACTTTTGCGGAGGTCTCTATACAATAATCTCCTCAAAACCCCGGAGTTTGTAGTCTATCTCACCGATACCCGCCTCAAGTGCCTCTTTAATAAAACCCACGTCCTCACCCCTCAGCCCAAAGAGGGTTGCGCCGTAGGAATCCACGGCGACGGGGTCGGTGCTTACTATTATCCTCCTTGCCCCCTCGGCAGAGTTATCAACGTCATCAAGTCTGCCGCCCGTAGGGCCGTGATGCCTGAGTGTTCTATATGCGTCAAGCACGGTGAGGTCAACCTTCACCACCCTGTTAAGGTCTGCTATCTTGGGATGTATGTCCTTGTGGAGTCTGCCCCTGTCCCACCCCACCATGCCAAAGGTGTTTTTAAGGGCCATTGTGAGGTGTGAGGTGCTGTGATGCTTTGCTATGGGGACGTTTATCAGGACGTCTACCTCATCTTTAAGCACAAAGGCGTCATTAAACGCCCACGATTTCAGGACCTTGCCGCCGGGAATGGGAATCTCCCGGAAGCGGGAGCCGTCAACGTAGGCTATCTCTGCCCCTGAGCGTCTTGCGGCCTCCTCTATACCGCTGATTTGATATGAAGGTTTTGGATTATTGGAGCAGGTGTGGTCCATTACCCTCACCCTCGATGCGCCGGCATCGAGGCACAGATTTACCAGTGCTGCCACCAGATAAGGGTTGGTGTTTGCGGCGAACTCGGGGGCCCTGTTCCAGGAGATATTGGGCTTGATTACTACGCGGTCGCCCCTGGACACTAATTTCTGCATGCCCCCAAGGGCAGTCAGGGCCCTGGTAGTCATATCCCGGATAATATCTGCCTCATCCCTGTCACCTACGTTATTAGAACAGTGGGCTACAACTGTCCCTTTTTTCAGTCCGCTCTCCTTGAATTTTTTGAGGGGTTTTTGCGCCCTATGGGATGTACGCAGGTAGGACAGGCCGTAGAGACCGATTCCGGTCCCCACGGCCGTCTTAAGAAAGGTTCTTCTCGAAATGTCTTTACCCATGGCGAACTAGTACGCAGAACGATGTTTTATCCGGCAGGCCAGCAGTGTAGGGTTATAACTATAATCATTCCGTCCAAGATTCCCACCGGGGCAAGCCTCTCGGTGCAGTCGCCCTTTGTTACCTCAATGCTCGTGATAAGAGTGCCGGCGGTCTCCAGCAGGCACTTCCCATTAACGTCTGTGGTAAAAGTGTTCATTTCCTTACCTACCGTTACCGCTACCTTTGCACCTTCTATTACGCTGCCCATCTTGTCTACGGCAATTACGGTCATCTTGGCCGGCTGTTCTGCCAATATAGAATCGCTTGAGAAGACAAACAAAACCGCTAGTAATGATACTGTTACTAGAGCTAATGTCTTCATCTGTTTTACCTCCCTTTCTCTAAGGAGGGTTGTTTTGTTTGATTTAGATCAACCCATAGGGCGTGTAAGTCCAATTTACTCAAAACTTACATAATTACGCCCCATCTCGACGGTCAAACCGTCTGGGGATTTCTAAGTTTATTATAATCTCTTTTGCCTATAGAAAAAACGTTCTGCAGTTCAGTCGAAGAGTGCGTCCACAAACCTGTCCGGATCGAACTTCTGTATGTCATCAGCTCCCTCTCCCAGGCCCAGGAATTTTACGGGTATCTTTACCTCATCCTGCATTCCGATAACTATGCCGCCTTTGGCCGTACCGTCAACCTTTGCAAGGAAGAGACCCGTAACGTCAATAACCTCCTTGAAGAGCTTTGCTTGAGATATGGCGTTTTGTCCAGTCGTTGCGTCCAAGACCATCAGTACTTCATGCGGTGCGCCTTCTATCCTTTTTGAGAGAACCCTCTTTATTTTACCGAGTTCCTGCATAAGGTTCTGCTTTGTATGAAGCCTTCCGGCGGTATCTACTATTACAATATCCATGCCCCTGGCGACAGCGGCCTCAACGGCATCGTATGCCACGGCGGCAGGGTCCGCCCCCTCACCGTGTTTCACAATCTGCGCCCCAATGCGGCCAGACCATATCTCTAGTTGCTCCGTGGCGGCGGCCCTGAAGGTGTCTCCGGCCGCCAGTAACACCTTTTTCCCGTCCTTGACAAGCATGTTCCCTAATTTTGCAATGGATGTGGTCTTGCCGCTTCCGTTTACGCCGGCCACCATAATTACGGTTGGGGGAGCCGGGGCCATATGCAAGTCCCTGCAGTCTTCCTTAAAGCGTTCTTTAAGCCTTGTCTTGAGGAGTTCCTTCATTCCGGCAGTATCGGTAACCTCTCCTGACTCCCAGGCGTCCCGTAGTTCCTCAATGAGCCTGGTTACGAACTTTACACCCATATCGGCTTCTATAAGGGCGGCCTCTAACTCCTCAATCACATCTTCATTTATATCTTGTTTGAGGGAAAGCAGGCCGTGCAGATTACTCTCAATACGAGTCCTGGTCTTCTGGAGACCTTTCTTGAGTCCATCAAGGTCAATCCAAGAGTCCAGGGAAAGCCAAGAGGAGGCATTGGTTTTGGGCCCGGCTTCTTTACTCTCCTCTTTTGTTGGGATACTCTTCGGTGTATCGGCAACCACAACCCCTTTGTCCGGGTGTTTCTCGGCTTCCTTCTTGCCCTCTCCCACACCTGCCAGTTCTTTTAAATAATCAAATACCATGGACTAACCTCACTGTATCTCCTCACGTAGCGGTTGCGACAGCCCTCCTCCGCCTACACCGTTCCCTCAGGGCGTGCACCATTTTATTGGAAACCGTTACCTTTCCTAGAGGTACGTTTGGTTTCCTCAGTCCGTGAAAGTCAGAACCTCCGGCTATTGCCAGGTCATATTCCTTTGCGATGCGAAGATATTTTTCCACCGTCTCCGGTGTATGGGAGGGGTAATATACTTCTATGGCCTGCAGGCCGTTTTCCACGAGAAAGTGTATGAGGGCATCTCTTTCTCCAAGTCCTGGGTGGGCATAGACGGATACTCCCCCGGCGCCATGTATGAGTTCTATCGCCTGTTGAGGAGTAAGACTCAATTTGGGCACGTACGCGGGGCCGTCGTCGCTAATGTACCTGGCAAAGGCCTCCGTAACGCTGCTGGAATATCTGCGTTTCACTAGTACCTCCGCCACGTGCATCCGTCCGGGTGGGCTGCCGCCGGCCAGATTAAGGATTTCTGCCGTCTCAATATTTACGTTAAGACCCCTCAACTTTTCCACGATTGTTGATATCCTGCCCACTCTTTCTTCACGCAGTTGAATAAGTTTCTCTACCAGGTTACTGTCATTAATATCGATAAACAGGCCAAGTATGTGTATCTCAAACGGATGGATGTAGCCGGACACCTCAACGCCGGGTATCACGTTGACATCCCTTTTTTCACCTTCAAGCTGGGCAGGCCGCACGCCGTCCGTGGTGTCGTGGTCGGTTATGGCTACCGTCTTAAGTCCAATCCGGGCCGCCTCCTTAATCACCTCCTCGGGATAGAACGTGCCATCGGAACATATGGTGTGGACGTGCAAGTCCGCCTTACCGTAATCCACAACGGAAGGCCCCCCCGCCTCTGCTGTGTCCTTTTTCAACCTCTTGCCGTCGCGGCTGGTATAGACCTTGTCCAGTATGCCGTTCACAAACATGCTTGAGTTCTCGGTGCTGTATTTTTTGGCGAGTTCTATTGCCTCATTGACTGAGACTTTTGGGGGGATATCGTCTCTGAAGAGAATTTCGTAGACTGCCAGACGCAGGATGCATCGGTCTACAACGGCCATGCGCGGGAGCTCCCAGTTCTCCACGGCAGAGGTGATCTCTTTGTCTATCTCTCCCAGGTGATTCTGGCAGCCTTTCACCAGTTCAGAGGCGAATTGTCCAACCTTTTCATCACCTGCCCTGCCGACACAGAAGGAGACGGCGTCCTCCAATACATCTCGCCCACGTATCTCTATCTGGTACAGGGCCTGCAGAGCCAACTCCCTGGCCCGTGTTCTCTTTCTCATGCCTATTACAGCCTACCTCTTCTTTTTTATTGAATTCAGACGTCCAAATAAATTTGCCATTTCTATAGCGCTCTTTGCGGCCTCTGACCCACGGTTGCCGCTGCGCGTACCCGCCCGGTCCACGGCGTGTTCAAGGGTCTCTGCGGTGATAACACCAAAGATGGTGGGGACGCCTGTCTCAAGACCTACCTGGGCCACACCCTTTGACGCCGCGCTGGCAACGTATTCAAAATGCGGAGTCTGGCCGCGCAGTACAGCGCCAAGACAGACAATGGCATTATATCGTCCGGTCTTGGCAAGCACCAAGGCTGCCGATGGTATCTCGAATGAACCTGGAACCCAGCAGACGTCTATGTCGCCCTCCTTTACACCATGCCGGAGGAGACAGTCCTGCGCACCCTCCAGGAGTTTTCGGGTAATAAACTCGTTAAACCGACTCACAACCAGACAAAAGGTCTTTCCGGTGCCAATAAGGTCACCCTGATATATCTCGCCCATTGACTTACTCCTTCTATCTCGCATTTTTAGGAGGACAGAGGAAGCATATCTTCATAAAGTCAAAAACTGAAAGTACCACAAAAATGACCCTATTTCAAGGTAATTCAAATACTTGTAATCAACCTCCAACTTTATTATCATAGCAGAACTTCTTATTTTATGGCGGAAGAGATACATAACTAAATGCCCATAAAAGAGCGAAAAGAGTGTAGCGTTGGAGCTTGCTCTCCGCCTGAGGCGGATTGAACGTGGCAGCAAGCTGCCACGCTACATAACAGACTCCTGACTTAGCTCAGAATGACACAGGGAATTGTAGCGACTTTCGCAAAAGACCCGAAAATATACTATGCCCATAAAAGAACTCGAAACGGAAGTAGAAGAACGGCGGTTCACCGTCGGTGAACACCTCGAGGAACTCCGTGCACGTATCATCCTGTGCATCCTGTCCCTCTTCGTCTGCTTTATAATATGCTGGATATTCAAGGCGGACATCTTATGGCTCGCCGGCAGACCCCACAGCCTTACCATGGAGAAACTGGGGCTTCCAACCACCCTAAAGGTCCTGAGCTATCAGGAGGGATTCTTTGCCTATCTGAAACTGTGCCTTATCAGCGCCCTGTTTCTCGCCTATCCCTTCATCATCTACCAGGCCTGGCGCTTCGTGGGGGTGGGGCTGTATCCGCACGAGCGCAGATACGTAAAGACCTTCCTGCCCATATCCTTTGTGGCGTTTGTCGCCGGGTCAATGTTCGGTTACTTATTCCTTATCCCGCTCTGCCTGTACTTCCTGATAAACATACTGGGGCCGGGTATTGAGCCTGTCATTACCATGTCTCAGTACATCACACTGGTCTTTCTGCTCACCCTCGCTCTGGGAATAGTCTTTCAGATACCGCTGGTAATGCTGCTCATTGCAAAGATCGGCGTGTGCAGCGCGGAGGACTACGTCACATACCGAAAGTACATCATACTGGGCATCTTCATCCTGGCCGCAGTCATCACCCCGCCAGACCCCTTCAGCCAAATCTCTACGGCAATACCCATGATGGGACTGTACGAGCTGGGCATCCTGCTTGTGAGACCAACCAGGACGGCCATCATGTACGCAGGGGGGATTGCGGTTGCAGCCCTTCTTGTCGCACTCGGCCTGTACGTATACCTCACGATGCCGGCGGTAGGCAGGATAGATTCCAGTAACGGGACAGTCTCCCTCTCCAGCCCGAAAGACCAGGCCGCCCACAGCATCCATAAAGGCACTGTACTGCAAACGGGCAAGAACTCACGCACCACGTTCTCACTCTCTGACGGTATCCGCATCTACGTAAATCAGGAATCAAGTCTTACAATAATGGGCAAGAGGGCAGTGCGACTTGAGAAAGGTGAAATTCTCATAAGCATAAAGGAGAGCGGCGAC
>MHZB01000074.1 GCA_001828605.1 Planctomycetes bacterium RIFCSPLOWO2_12_FULL_50_35
CAAGAATTTTCTGAGAAATTTGACCAACGTATGGTTTTGACTCCCGCCGCCGCACAGTATTACCTCTGATACCTCGTGCCGCGGCATTATAAACCTCTGGTAACTTTCTGCAATTGACTTTGCCGTAAAGGCGGTCACCGTGGCCAATATGGAATAGTTGTTGCACGATTCTGACTGTGCCTCCTTGTATAGCTTATCGGCGAAGTGTGCCCCAAAGTCCTCTCTGCCCGTACTCTTGGGTAGAGTTTTCGTCAGATAGGGATGATTCATCAGTCTTGACAGCAGGGCCTCGTTTACTTCACCTTTTTCTGCCAGTTTACCTCCGTCATCGTAGTCGTGCCTGCCTCTAGTGATTATGCGGGTGACGTGGTCAATTATCATGTTGCCGGGGCCCGTGTCGAAGGCGATTATGTCGTTATTGTTTATGGTGCAGCCGCGGGGGAGAAAAGTGACGTTTGCTATGCCGCCTATATTCTGTACGGCTCTGGAGAGCGTAGGATGCCTGAATAAAAGATAGTCTACGTATGGGACAAGCGGTGCACCATCGCCGCCTGCCGCAACGTCACGCATCCTGAAGTCTGCCACGGTGGTTATGCCCGTTTCATGTGCTATGACGGATGGCTCTCCTATCTGCAAGGTGAAGGAAAAATCGCTTCCATAAATTTCCTTGGAGACTTTTTGGTCTTGTTGCGGTCTGTGGATGACGGTGTGGCCGTGTGAACCTATCAGGTCTATTTCTCTTAATTGTACACCGGCCTTTCGTGCCACGTCTGTTGCCGCATCGGCGAAGAGTTTGCCTAAGAACATGTTTAATCTCGCCACCTCTTCTATAGGCGACTGCGAGGTACTTGTCAGGCCGAGGAGGGTCTCTCTCAGGCGTTTATCGTAGGGGTAGGTCTCGTAGGCCCTGAGTTCTACCTGGGTTTTCAGATAATTCCCGGTAATCTCTACCAGACAGGCAGATACACCGTCCGATGACGTTCCGGACATGAGGCCGATGACACTGCGTTTGACTCCTGATTTTACAGCCATGAATATAGTATATTTTATAAAATATGAGGTCTCTGAAAAGGCTACAAGTGTCCCGATGTCATCCTGAGGTAAGGGCGGGGTTACCCCGCCCCTACAGGATTCTTCGGTCGTTTCACTCCCTCAGAATGACAATTGCACATCATCCACCAGATTTTCGCTTCGACCAGAATGCCGACACCGTGTTGGAAGATTTTGCAGGGCGCTCAAATTTTGCAATTGATAAAAAAGCTTATTGCTCATTTGCAGGCAAATGTCAACGGATTTTTAGACTATTAGCATGGCGTCGCCGTAGCTGTAGAACCTGTAGCCCTTTTCCACCGCCTCGGCGTAGGCGTCCAAGATTTTGGTTCGGCCTGCAAATGTGGCCACGAGCACAAGCAGCGTTGTCTTGGGCAGGTGGAAATTTGTCAGCAGCGTATTCACCATCTTGAACTTGTAGGGCGGGTGAATAAATAGATCGGTCCAGCCCTTGGATGCCTTTATCCCGCCCCCCTGTGCCAGTGTCTCAAGGACGCGGCAGCACGTTGATCCAACCGCAACAATCTTGCCTCCGCGATTCCTCACCTCGTTCAGCCTGCGGGCAGCGTCCGTGTCCAGCTCAAAGTACTCCTTCTCCATCCTGTGATGGGTTATGACGTCTGACCTTATGGGCATGAACGTGCCCAGGCCGACGTGAAGGGTGACGCGGATTATCTCTACTCCCATGCATCTGATTTCTTCCAGCAGCGGTTGTGTAAAGTGGAGTCCAGCCGTGGGCGCCGCAATGGAACCGGGTTTGGATGCGAAGACGGACTGATACCGCTCCCTGTCTTCGAACGAGAAGGGGTCCTTTTGGGCGGGGCGTTTGATGTATGGAGGGAGGGGCATCCTGCCGTGATTGTTTATTATCTCCCACACGGTATCGTCGGATTCGAAGCCCATGACCCATTCTCTTGCCGACAGCCTTTCCAGCAGAGTCCCGGAAAGCGGCCCATCGCTGAACCGGACATCCTCCCCGGTGGATGGTTTTCCCCTCGTTTCCAGAAGCACTCTCCATTTTCCGTGCGCCAGCTTATTTATCAGCAGCACCTTCACGCTGCCCCCGGTCTTTCTGTGGCCAATCAGTTTTGCGGGGATGACCTTTGAATCGTTTAGTACCAGTGCATCCCCCCTCCGAAGGTAGTGTACTATATCTGGAAAACGTCGGTGCTCCCGTTTACCGGTGGTGCGGTGAAGTACCAGTAATCTCGAGGCATCTCTATCTGGTAGTGGGTGCTGGGCTACAAGCTTCTTGCACAGGGGATAGTCATAGAAGGCGGTTATTTGTTCCTCGTTTGTGTTCATAATCTTCCCTATTGTATTGCCTTACTTAGGAAGAAACAAATCGTGTCATGAAAAATTTTAAAAAATTTTATTGAAAACAGTGCTATATATTGTATAGTGTTGCAAAATTCGTCAAGATATGCAAAACACTTAAAAAATTTAAAGAAATTACTTGATTATCCCAAAAAGACTAATAAACTTCTGGTGGTGTAAAGTGGTGGAAAGTGGTTTGAAGTCCCATAGAGAACAAAAATGTTTACAGGCAACTACAGACATGTGGTTGATGAGAAAAACCGGATCGCCATCCCTTCGGTCCTTAGGGATTGTGTTTCTGAGAAGAGGGACGGCGCGGGGTTCTACATTACTCGTGGACTGGAGGGCTGTCTTTTCATGTTTCCGCCCAGGCTTTGGGACGAGTTTGTAACCGACAACGTAAGTAAGCTTCCTTTCACTAGCGCGAGACGTAATTTTGAACGCGCCTTCATTGCACATGCCTTTAAGATTTCATGTGATCCACAGGGACGAATAGTTGTCCCTCCGCCCCTTAAAGAGTACGCCGGTCTGGAGAGGGATGTGGTACTCGTCGGTGCGCCGGGCAGGATAGAGATTTGGGATTATAACAAGTGGCAGGCGCTGGACGAGGACAATACAAAGAATCTTGACAAATTGGCGGAAGAGCTACACAGGGGGGTCAGTAAATAGTATCCATGCAGCAAGAGGTGCCTCCTCATCAGCCGGTGATGTTAAAGGAGGTGCTTGAGTGGTTGAGACCAAGACCAGGCCAGGTAGTTCTTGACTGTACGGTGGGTGTGGGGGGTCATGCGACGGCTATACTGAAGGAATTGGTTCCGGGGGGGGTTCTAATTGGTGTGGACAAGGATGGAGAGGCGTTAGATATGGCAAAAAGATTTCTCGCACCTTATGTAGACAATGTCCGGCTCTTTCACGCCGATTATCGGGATGCGGAATCAGTTTTGAAGGAGGCGGGCGTCGAAGGGGGCAAGGTGGATGGGATACTTCTTGACCTTGGGGCATCATCCTTGCAACTTGACTCGTCGGAGCGCGGATTTAGTTTTCGACAGGAAGGCCCTCTGGACATGCGGATGGACCGCTCTGGGGGAGTAACGGCGGCGAGTCTTTTAGAGAAGCTGTCTGAGAAGGAACTGGCTGACATCTTCTGGACGTTTGGCGAGGAAAGGTGGTCCAGGAGGATAGCCAGGGCGATAAAGAGGGAGTCTCCAATTGAGACTACTGCCCAACTGGCAGGTCTCATTGAGAGGACCGTTCCGGGGAGAAGGGGCAGGATACACCCTGCTACCAGGGTTCTTCAGGCGCTTCGTATTGCCGTAAATCGGGAACTCGAGAGTTTAGAGACGTTTCTTGACAAAAGCTACGGGTTTCAGAGGACAGGGGGCCGCACGGTGGCAATAAGTTTTCAATCCCTGGAGGACCGCATCGTCAAGCACGCCTTTCTAAGGGGTTCTCACGCCGGCACTTATCGTATTCTCACTAAGAAGCCGGTACGACCCTCTCAGGAGGAAATTCAAAGGAATATCCGCTCCAGAAGCGCAAAATTGCGGGCTGTGGAGAGACTCTGATCATGGCGATAGTTCGTATTGTGATCCTTTTGTCTATTACCCTGGGGATGGCGATGGCCGTTTTGTGGCACGCCAGACAGACAGTGAGCATAGGGTATAGGGTAACTGAGTTGGAGAAGAAAAAGGCTACCACGGAGGAAAGGAACCGTGTGCTTGAGGATGAGATAAGTGCATTAAAATCTCCGGATAACATATTGAAGAGTCTGGACAAAATGGAGCTTGAGCTTGTACCCCCAGGCGAAAAGAAACGTGATCTGGCAAACCTTGTCGTTGAACAGCGTAACGGTGGGAATAAAAACGAGAATAAAAATGCTCGCTAAGTCAATGTCTTCACAACCGCTGGTTGTACTAGGTAATCAGTGTTCAAACTGCAAGGGTACGGACTTCTTCTTTTCCGGAATCCAGGGAGGCTACGGTTTTGTGCCGGACATGGAGCTTTGGACCTGTGAAAAATGTGGAAGCACTTTCAGTAACACTATAACAAAAACACTATAACAAAGATACTATCCGATGCCACAAATGAACTATAAGAAATTTTCTGAGAGTGCAAAACTGTATGGTGTCCCCGCCACGGAAAAGCACTATGAAGACGCAGAGGCATTTATCGAGAGGTTCCATGCCGAACTCAACGAGGCCGCAGAGGCGTATCTGGGCAGTACATTGGCCAAGTGCAGCCCGGCCCTTTTGGGAGAAGCGGCTTCAAAGATACGCAACGAACCGTGTAGTGGTGTGAGTTACCTGGACGGCATATTGGTATATGCGTTTATGTCTGGGTTTCTTGCGGGTAGGGGTCGTTTCGAGGAGATCGAGGCCTATAAGACGAAGCAGCTTGTAGAGAACAAGGAAATTCAGAGTACTTAGGTGGGCGGCGCCCGGAGGTGCGGGCCGCTTTGTGTGGAGTAGCGGAATTAAATTCACCGTGTGGCGTCTGAACATGGATGTCTCATTTACGAAAAGAAGGAGGAGGTAGTGAGACCCTATGTATTTGTCATTGCCTTGTTTGTCATATATCTTGTCTTAGCCCTTCAGCTTGGACGCGTTCAGATTCTTGAGCACGATAAGTATCAAAAGCTGGCTGACAGACAGCATTACAAAAGGGTAGAGATACCTGCGCACCGGGGTTCTATTTTAGACCGTAGCGGCAAGATACTTGCGCACTCCATAGAGACCCATTCCATATACGCCAATCCCCAGGAAATAGAAGACAAGGCCAGTGTGTCTGAAAAACTTGCAAGCGCATTGGGTCTGGATGTCTCCAGGATACAGAAGGTGCTGGATAAGGACAAGAAGTTCGTATGGATAAAGAGGGACGTTGGTAAGAAAGAAGTACAGGCAGTCGAAGAACTAGACCTTGCCGGTGTAGACATACAGCAGGAAGGCAGGCGCTCGTATCCTTGTGGTAAGTTGTTGAGCCAGGTGTTGGGTTTTGTAGACGTTGACGGGAAAGGGCTTGAGGGCTTAGAGCTCGCCTTCGACCGAGAACTGACCGGTAGACCTGGTTATAAAGTAGTAAATAGGGACGGAAAGCAGCGCGTTATCTTTAAGACAGAGAATCCCTGTATCCCACCGGTTAACGGGGACAATATAGTACTGACTGTTGACCTCGCCTTACAGTATATACTGGAAGAGGAACTGGACAAGGTCTTTGAACACAGGAAACCGCTTTCCGCCACTGCCATAGCGATGGACCCCGCTACTGGAGAGATACTTGCCTTATCCAGCCGCCCGACATTTGACCCTAATTTCTTTACCCTCTCGTCGGCGGACCAGAGGCGTAACAGGGCGATTACCGATAGCTACGAGCCCGGTTCCGTAATAAAACCCCTTGTGGTCAGCGGGGTGTTGCAGCAGGGGCTGATTAGTTCAAAGGAAGTGATCTTCTGCCACAATGGCGTTTATCAAATTGGCAGGAGGACGTTACGCGATGTTCATCCCTACGGGAACTTGACCGTCGAGGAGATTGTGGTCAATTCAAGCAACATCGGCATGTCAAAAGTGGCCGCAAAGAGTGGCGATAAGGGGATGTACGAGGCCCTTAGGTTGTTTGATCTCGGCCGGCCGACCGGCATAAACCTTCCTGGGGAGGCTGGGGGTATGCTGAGGCACTACAAGAAGTGGACCAGCTATTCAGGTGCCTCGATTGCCATGGGATACGAGGTGACCGCTACGCCTCTACAGATGATTACCGCCTACTGTGCAATTGCCAACGGGGGAACGTTGTTAAAGCCCAAGATAATAACGGCCACGGTTGATGGTGGAGATGGAGCAACGAAGAAGCTGTCTGAACGGGCCCCTGGCCGTCAGATACTTGCTAGAGACGTAGCTGCGGGTGTAATGACCCCTGTCCTTACAAGGGTAGTTGACGAGGGTACGGGAAAGAGTGCAGCGGTAGAAGGTTACAAGGTAGCGGGGAAGACCGGTACCGCCAAGAGAATAGACACAACCGCAAAAGGTTACGGGAATGCAGGCTACGTAAGCTCTTTTATAGGTTATGCACCTGCGGACAAGCCTAGAATATGTGTCCTGGTAATGGTGAACAAACCCAGCGGAGGTGCATATTACGGCGGCACTGTGGCGGCTCCGGTGGTAGGGGAGATACTTAGAAGGTCACTGAATCATATGGAGAGTATTGCCGGATTGTCCGACGGTTCTGGAATAAACAAGAAAACCATTTAAAGATACGGAAGATTTACCAATACTTATGAAGCTCGCTGAACTTTGTAGCTATCTTGAGGGTGCGCAGTATCCCGGTCCCCGCGACTTTGATGGAGAGATTACGGGGATTACGTGCGATTCGAGAAAGGTAGTACGCGGGAATTTATTTATAGCCGTTCCCGGTACCCACGCCGACGGCCACGGTTTTATAAATGAAGCCATTGGCCGAGGGGCGGCGGCGGTGGTAACGGAAAAAATGGTACACCTCCCGGAGAATGTCCCCCATATTCTTGTCCCTTCGTCGGCGATTGCCGTCGCCAGGCTCGCATCAGGCTTTTACGGGGAACCGTCAAAGAAACTTTCTATTGTGGGCATAACCGGCACAAACGGAAAGACCACCACAAGCTATCTCCTTCGTTCAATACTCAGGGCCTCTGGAAAGAAGGTCGGTCTGATTGGAAGCATATCTTATCAGGTGGGAGATAAGCTGGTCGGTTCAACTCATACCACGCCCGATGCGATTGCGCTTCACCGGCTTTTCCGCGAGATGGTTGACGCGGGAGCGACTCATGTGGTTATGGAGGTTTCGTCTCACGCCCTTGCCCAGCACAGGACACACGGAATAGAGTTCCGTGGGGCCGTCTTTACCAATCTGACAATGGACCATTTGGACTACCACCTGAACCTGTCCAACTATAGAGAGGCTAAGGCAAAACTGTTCAGAGACCTCTCGGCGGAGGCATTTACGGTGTTAAACAGAGATGACAACGCCAGTATGTACTTTAGCCTTCAAACCAGAGCCAGGACGTTTTGGTATAGTTTGTATGATAAGTCCGAGGTTAGGATCAGACTCGTAGATATGCGCTTAAGTGGCATGGACGTAAGGCTTTCCAGTGGACGGGAAGAGGTGGTTGTCAGTACAAAGCTGGTAGGTGACCACAATATACGCAATATTCTCGCAGCATCTACGGCGGCATTGGCCTTGGGGGTGAGCCTTGCGGACGTGAAGGATGGGATAGAGTTAATGACGCTTGTGCCGGGCAGGCTTGAGAGGGTGGGTGCTGTGGATGGATACGCGGTTTTTGTCGACTATGCCCATACGCCGGATGCCCTTGAGTCGGTACTTATTGCGCTTAGACCGTTGGTCGAGAATAGGCTGCTGTTGGTCTTTGGTTGCGGGGGGGATAGAGACAGGGGCAAGAGGCCCATGATGGGGCGTGTTGGAGAAAGGTTCTCAGATTATATGTGGGTCACGAGCGATAACCCGCGCACCGAAAATCCTGCAAGTATAGCCAAAGATATAGAGAAAGGGATAACGGGTGAGGCATACAGGGTAGAGCTCGACAGAAGGAGCGCCATAGAAACGGCCATCCATGAGGCCGGAAAAGGAGACGTGGTACTTATAGCAGGTAAGGGTCACGAAGCAACACAGGTATTTTCCGATAAGGTGGTTTCATTCGATGACCGGGAGGTGGTGCGCGAGGTACTTTTAAGGAGTTGCAGAGTCAGCGATACCGTAGTGGATGGGGCGGCATCCAAAAAGGAAGAGATGCCGACCGGCAGTTCTTTTGTCTAAGAACCGCGCATTGGTTCCCCGGTGTATTTAGGGTGAAGGCATTGGGAATATTTTGGTGATATTGGTAACCGTCTTAGGCAGATGGAGGAACGTCTTAACATGATACTGCAATGTTGTGCATGTAGTAAGGTAAGGAAGTTTGGGGAGTGGGTAGATGTTCCAGCGGGGCTTGGAGAGGTGATCCAAGAGGTGAAGGTGATCAAAACGCATTGTCCCCAGTGTCATGGCGACCTCTTATCTATACCGTCTTTGGGTCAGGTGGTGCTGAAGCGGGTGAGGACGGGCGTGGTAAATAGGGTATAGCCGGGATAGTGTCGGTTCATCAACGGGGAGGATAAGCTATGGAGGCCCTTTGGGGCTGTGAGATATTGGGTGCGGTTAAGGGAAAGCACCGGGGAGGCAGGAAGGATGACCTCATTTATGGGGTCTCAACGGACACCCGTCACGTTGCGCCCGGAGAGCTGTTTGTTGCCCTCAAAGGGGATAAGTTCGATGGGCATGATTTTGTGGCCGAGGCCGTGGAACGGGAGGCCGCAGGGGTACTGGTCTCAAAGAATGTGGGTAGCTTACCGGAGGACGTACTGGTTATACAGGTAAAGGATACGACGAAGGCCCTGGGTATGTTAGCCAGATATTATAGAGAAAAACTCCCGGCGAAGGTTGTCGCCGTAACGGGTACAAACGGCAAGACAACCACCAAGGACATGCTTCAATATCTCTTGTCCCCTACAATTAGTATGGTGAGTACCATTGGAAATTTTAATAATCATATAGGTGTGCCGTTAAGCATATTTCGGATGGAACCTTATCATGACCTGGCCGTTATTGAGATGGGTACCAGTTCTCCCGGTGAGATACTATGGCTTTCATGGATAGCTCAGCCGGATATAGGTGTGCTGACGAACATATCGGAGGCGCACCTCAAGGGCCTGGGTAGTGTAGAGGGTGTAGCCAAGGCCAAGGCGGAATTACTCGAGAACCTGACGCCGGGTGGGACACTGATATTCAATGCAGACAACTTTTGGTGCAAAATGATCGCAAAGGGGTTCCCCGGGCGGAAGCTGGGTTTCGGCATACATGAGCCTGCAAATATAAGAGGGCGCAACCTTCAAGAAATAGACGGCAAGATGACTTTCTGTATAAACGACAGACACACGGTTAATCTATCCACTTTTGGGATCCATAACGCATACAACGCCCTGGCGGCGCTTACCGTGTGCTACGAACTCGGACTCAACCTGGCTGAGCTGGCTCAGGGCCTCAAGGAGTTCAAACTCCCTCCAATGAGAATGGAGAGACACAGCGTTAAGGGCGTAACCATAATAATGGATGCGTATAATGCGAACCCGTCGAGTATGGAAATGGCATTGGATGAGTACTCAGGTATGAAAGTCCCGGGGAGAAAATTCTTTGTCTGTGGCGATATGGCTGAGTTGGGCGACGAATCACCCAAGCTGCACAGAAAGTTGGGGCTGAGGATAGCTCAATCAGGTGTAAATTTCCTCCTGGCAACGGGGGAGCATGCCGGCGCGGTCGCAAGGGCGGCCAAGAGGGGAGGCATGCCGGGAGAGAAGGTGATGGTTTTCGATAGGGATAACGGGCTTTGTGACTTCGCAGTTGCAAAGCTCAAGAAAGGCGACGCCGTACTCATTAAGGGTTCGAGGTGTATGAGGCTTGAAGAACTGTTCGACAAACTGAGAGGCGATCTCAAAAAGAAGGCGGATGATTAATGTTGTACCACTACTTGAACGTATACTTTAACTTGGGCCTGCTTTCTCCAAACGCCCCGGGTGCGGCAGACGATGCGGTGTTTAGATCGAGCTTGGCGGCACTTACGGCCTTTGTGGTCAGTCTCTTTCTTGGGACAAAGCTTATCGAGAAATTTAAGGAGTATAAGGTGTCGGAGGACGTGTCCAAGACCCCCTCTGACGTGATAAGGAAGCTCCATGCCGGCAAAAGAGGCACGCCGACCATGGGTGGAATAGTAATACTCCTGTCCGTATTCATTTCCACAGGTCTTTGGTGTGACCTTGCGGATTATTCGATCAAGGTGCTTCTATTTGCCGCCATCGGCTTTGGAATAATAGGGTTCGCAGACGACTATATAAAACTTACGGACAGCCATGCATCTGGATTAAAGGACCGCACGAAACTCTTCATGCAGCTGGTAATCGGCTTGTTCCTGGGCATAGCGCTTTATAAACATTTTAACGGACTCGACGTAGGTACTCAAATTACGCTGCCGGTATTAAAAGATATTGTTTTGGAGTTGGGCTGGTTCTACGTGGTGTTGGTTATGTTGTATGTTGCCTGGACGTCTAATGCCGTGAACATAACCGATGGACTGGACGGTCTGGCCATAGGTTGCACCATTATGACAAGTCTTGCCTTCTGTGTCGTTGCTTATGTGGTGAGCGATTGGGAGACCAGCAGGTTCTTTGGCGTGCAGTATGTTCCTGGTACGGAGGAACTGACTGTCTTTTGTGCGGCATTGGCCGGTTCCGGCCTGGGGTTTCTCTGGTACAACGGTTTTCCGGCGCAGGCCTTTATGGGAGACATCGGTTCGCTCAGTGTCGGCGGCGTCTTGGCGCTGGTGGCGCTGCTTACAAAGCAGGAGGTATTACTGGTTCTGATAGGGATGGTGTTCATGGTTGAGGCCATGTCTGTGTTCATACAGATTGCGGTGTTCAAGATGTCCGGAAGAAGGGTCTTCCGGTGCGCCCCGCTCCACCATCATTTTCAGTTTGTGGGCTGGCCTGAAACCAAGATAACCGTCAGGTTCTGGATACTGACGGCGGTAATGAGCGTGTTAGGTCTGTTGGTCTTTAGAATCTGAGGAGCAAGACAGGAAACCGACTATGCGATTAACTGACCCGTCTGGCTTGATAATATGCCTGGTGACCGCTCTCCTTGGGATAGGCGTCTTGATGGTGTACAGCTCTGACTGGGCCTCTTCCATGGGCATAAAGGGCGATGGCTCAGCGGCACTTATCAGGCACATGATAGGTCTTCTCATAGGCGTAGGTATTGCGGTCGGTATTGTGTGGTTAGGCTACTGGAGGCTTGAGCCGGTGATCATAGCCTACATCCTTCTGGGTCTGGCCGCTGTAGGTCTGATACTAGTCCTTATACCGGGCATAGGGAGCATTCACGGCGGCGCCAGGAGGTGGATAAGATTTGGCGCACTGGTAGGTTTCCAGCCTTCAGAGTTTGCAAAATTGAGCATGATATTGTTTCTGGCCAGCTGGGCTTCGAAGAATCGCGACCGGATGCACGAACTGGTAAGAGGCTTTCTTATACCGCTTGCGGCTGTAGTTGGACTTACCGGCCTGACAGTACTTGAGCCGGACTTCGGTACCGCCACGTTTATGGCCATTCTAGGCATGATGGTGCTGGCGGTAGCGGGCGCAAGATGGGTTTATATGGCGATTACGCTGGTGGTCACAGCCCCGGTTCTATGCGTACTCGTTTATCTGGAGCCATACAGGATGAAAAGGCTATTGGCATTCATGGACCCCTGGGGTGATTCAAGCGGTGCGGGCTACCACCTGATACAGTCGTGGATTGCCCTGGGCTCAGGAGGGGTGATTGGCAAGGGTCTTGGGGCCGGTTATCAAAAACTCCTCTTTCTTCCGGAAAGCAGCGGCGACTTTGTATTTGCGGTACTCGGTGAGGAGTTGGGTTTTTTGGGAGCGTTTGGACTAATGATGATTTTCGGCTTACTGACCTGGCAGGGCTTAAGAGTAGCCCTAATGGCCAAAGACCACTACGGCCGAGTACTCTCACTGGGCGTTACGTTTATGCTCGGATATCAAGCGGCCTTTAATATGGCGGTTGCGTTGGGCTGTGTACCAACGAAGGGCATCGCGCTGCCTTTTATAAGTTCGGGAGGGTCTTCTGTACTTTCCTCGCTTGTGGCTGTCGGGCTTTTGCTGAGTGTGGCCAGGCGCTACGAATCTGAGGCCGTTTTTGTGGGGCGGCCATGGCACCAGGAGATGCGTGGAGGGGGTATCGTAGAGCCGAGACCCGTGAGACTCTCGTTGGGCAGGAAGACTTCCATTAACAGAAAAATGAGAAGGCGGTAAGTCTGTGCAGATCGTATTTGCAGGCGGCGGTACCGGTGGACATCTTATGGCCGGCGTGGCCGCGGCGGAGGAAATAAGGTCGCGTTTCCCCGGGGCGAAGATATCCTTTTTTGGTACGGGGAACGCCGTTGAGAAACGGTGCCTCCAGGGCAGAGGGTTTGGGCTTTTCAGCATAAGGGCTACCGGGTGGAAAGGTTCCGTTACAAACGCCGCTATGTTTATCTTCGGATTCATTGTGAGTCTGTTTAGATGTTTATGGACCCTGAACGGACTGAGGCCGGATGCCGTCTTCGGTCTGGGTGGATATTCGTCATTGGCCCCCGTTATGGGCGCATTTGTTCTGAGGGTACCGGTGATAATACTTGAGCAGAATGTAATACCAGGCAGGGCCAACCGGCTGCTGTCCAGATTTGCCGACCTGGTGCTGTGTCACTGGACTTCTCCATCTCTGTTGGCATATTGCGGTGCGGAGAGGATTCGCCTCACGGGTACGCCGCTTAGGAGAGACCTCTTCGGTTACGAGAGGCGTAAGGCAGCCGAACTGTTTGGGTTTTCACCCGACAAGATTACCATACTCGTGTTGGGAGGAAGTCAGGGGGCAGCGGCAATAAATAAGGCAGTAGCGGAGAGCGTACTTAAGCTTATGGAGAGACGTTACGACATACAGTTAATCCACTGTACGGGCAGCGAGGATTATTTACGTGTAAAGCATACGTACGAGGCTGCCGGAATTAATGCGAGGGTATATGCCTTCCTTGACGAGATGGGCGCTGCCTACAGCATGGCAGACCTGGCGATTTCCAGGGCAGGGGCTACCACTCTTGCCGAGCTCACGGCGCGTGGCATTCCTGCGGTACTGGTTCCATATCCTTATGGTACAGACGACCACCAACGCGTAAACGCACTGGAGCTCTCTAATAATGGTGCGGCAGTGCTTCTGGAGGAGCGTTTCCTTACACCGGCCGGGCTTGTTGAGATCTTTTCGGGATTTATCGAGGACAGGGCAAAGCTCCGCAGGATGGGCCTTATATCCAAATCTATGGGCAAACCCGAGGCCTCTCAGGCAGTTGTGGACGTTATGCTGAGATTACTCGAAGAAAAGAAGAGCGGGAAAATATGCCGAAACTTGTCTCCCCAGACAACGTAACCAAAGGGACGTTGAACTCACTAAAGGGGCGTAAGGCATACCTTGTGGGCATAGGCGGTGCGGGTATGAGCGCCTTGGCGAAGATGCTGATTGACGGTGGATGCGTTGTATACGGTTCTGACGTGCAACTTACCCCGGCCATCTTTGCCCTGGAAGGGATGGGTGCGAACATAACCCTAAGGCAGGATGGTTCATGGATAGGGCCTGATACTGCGCTGGTTATTGCCTCAGCGGCGGTGAACAATGACAATGAGGAGCTGAAAGTGGCTCGTGCCAAGGGTTTTAAGGTAATGAAGTACTCCCAGGCGCTGGGCATGTTGATGGACTTAAAGCGTGGGGTAGCGGTTAGTGGGACTCACGGCAAGACGACAACCACGGCCATGATCACTACGATAATGAAATGGGCGGGCTTAGACCCCAGCTTTATTATCGGTGGCGAGGTCTCTGAGCTTGGTGGAAGCTCCGGCATGGGGAATGGAGAATATTTTGTGGCGGAGGCGTGCGAATACGACAGGTCTTTCCTGAATCTCTCACCGTACATCGGGGTTATCACCAATATCGAGGAGGACCATTTCGATTATTATCGAGATATGGATGAGTTGATAGGGACCTTTGGAGAGTTTGCCTCAAAGGTGTCGAAGGACGGCCTATTAATAGTAGGGGCTAACGACAACAATATCAGGAGGGCTATTGAGAATGTGTCTACAAGGACAGAGACCATTTCCATTGGCTCTCCGGCCGACTGGACCGCTGCAACCCCGGTTATTAAAGACGGAAAGAATAGTTTTCGCGTGTTTCATGGGGATGGTTGTTTCGGCGATTTCAGTCTCAGGGTCCCCGGCAGGCATAACGTCATGAACGCCCTTGTGGCCACGGCGGTGTGTCATCATGCCGGCGTTAGTAAGGATGTCATAGGGGCGGCGCTTTCAAACTTTGCGGGTGTCAAACGGCGCTTTCAGATACTGAGCACGATAGATACCGTAACGGTGGTAGATGATTACGGCCACCACCCTACCGAGATAAACGTAACGCTTAAGGCCGCCAAGGAATTTTTCCCGGGCAGGAGGCTCTGGTGTGCCTTCCAGCCGCATCAGTACAGCCGCACGCGTACCATGCTGAAGGATCTGGCCAGAGCATTCCAGAGTGCGGACAGGACAGTTTTCACCGACATATACCCTGCAAGAGACAGCCTTGAGGATATGAGGTCGGTAAGCGCCATGGACCTCCTTATGGAGGCAAGGGGGGCCGGGGTAAAGGCCATTTACGTGCCAAATCTTGATGATGTTGCGAAGGAGATATCTTGTCGTATACAACCAGGAGACGTGGTGATGACTATGGGTGCAGGTAACGTATGGCAGGTGGGGGTGGAATTGGTTTCTATTTTGAAGGACAAATATAATGGTAAGGGCGTTAACTGATGGGGCCATTAGGTATGAACATCCTTTAAAACAATACACTTCATTTAAGGTGGGAGGTTGCGCCGACGTGTTTGCCGAACCTTCCGGCCTGTTTCAGCTCCAGGAGGTCCTGCGTTACGGGAACGACAGTGGGTTGAATATATCTGTATTAGGCAAGGGTTGCAATATTTTGATCTCGGATAACGGTGTAAGGGGTTTGGTGGTGCATTTGTCTGGCAAATTTTTTAACAGGATAGAGCAAAGAAACCCTGAGGTTATAGTTGGGGCCGGCGGTGCAAGTCTGCCGGGGCTGATTTGTCAGGCGGCCCGCTGGGGGCTGGAGGGGTTAGAACCGCTTGTGGGTGTGCCGGGCAGCTTGGGCGGCGCTGTGGCGATGAATGCCGGCGGCAAGTACGGCACCATTGGAAGCTGTGTGACAGGTGTGACTACGGTGGGATACGACGGCGAGTTGCATCATTATAAAAGAGATGAAATTAATTTTGGCTACCGCCACTCAAGCTTGTCAGACCAGATAATACTGGAAGTAGAGTTAGAATTAAAGCGCGGAAACGGAGAGGCCATCACAAAGCGAATGTCGGATATATTCCAAGAAAAGAGTATGACTCAGCCGCTGAATTCCAAAAGCGCTGGATGCATCTTTAAGAACCCGGAGGGTTACAGCGCAGGCGCATTGATTGATAAGTTGGGCCTTAAGTGCATGAGTGTGGGGGATGCTGTGGTATCGGGCAAGCATGCGAACTTTATAATTAACCAGGGTTCGGCAACGGCTTCTCAAATCTTGGAGCTTATCTATAGGATAAGGGACGAGGTGCAGAAGCGACTTGGTCTGATATTAGATATGGAGATAAAGATATGGTAACGGGACAGGTTTGCCTTCCCCCTGTAAGTAAGCCTGTTTTTACGCCGGGCGGACTGGCCGGCATGCGTGTGGCGGTGCTGATGGGGGGTATTTCTTCCGAGAGGGAGGTTTCCCTTTCTTCCGGCCGGGCTGTAGTAACCGCCTTGGAAAGAGCGGGTTGTATGGTAGTTCCCATCGTAGTTAACGATGAGGAGGTAAGGGAACTGGACGGCCTTGACGTAGATGTAGCGTTTATTGCTATGCACGGTTATTTCGGGGAAGACGGCGGTATCCAAAGGCTGCTGGAGTCCAGGGGCATCCCCTACACTGGCTCCGGTGTGCATCCCAGCATGGTTGCCATGGACAAGGTAGAAACAAAGTGGGTCTTTATCATGTCCGGACTGCCGACACCAGAATTTATGATGCTGAGACTGGGCCAGCCCTTGCAGGAATTGGAAGGATTTATCGTTGAGAAACTGCCTATGCCGCTTGTGGCTAAACCATCCAGGAGCGGTTCCAGTGTGGGCGTGTCCATCATCCACGACGTCTCGGAGATATCCCGGGCATTAGAGACCGCGTTCCAACACGATCAAAAGATAATTATTGAGAGATACGTTCGGGGCAGGGAGCTTACCGTGGGGATACTGGATGATGCGGCATTACCTGTCATTGAAATACGACCCGCAAGAGAGTTTTACGACCTTAGCGCAAAGTACGAGGACAAGGGCACATGTTACATAACTGCCCCTGACATCCCAAGGGACGTTTACGGTGAGGCGCAGCGGCTGGCGCTTAGGGCGCACCACAAGATTGGTTGTTCGGGGTTTTCCAGGGTTGATATGATGCTGAGCGAAGATATGGAATTGTTTCTCTTGGAGGTTAACACGATCCCCGGTTTTACTGAGAGGAGCTTACTTCCAAAGGCAGCCGAGGCTGCGGGTATAGGCTTCCAGGAGTTGTGCAGGAGAATTATATTGTTGGCGCAGAGAGAGTCCGTCAGCGTTAAGAAGAATGAGAATCCCAGTTTTGTAGGTGTATAAGATGAAAGCTATCGCAAGGGACAGAAACGTGACGAAGATCGAGAGGTTTAAGGCGGCGATAGATTCGATATATTTTCACGCTTCTATACTTGTCCTGTGTATCGGGCTTATAGGTTGGGCGACTTACGAAGGGTGGAGACAGCTTACTGTCTTGGATGACTTCACCGTGCGCGAGGTGTCGTTCACCGTCTTTCCTACTGATGGGATAAAGCCCGGGTTGTTAAAAGAGGTAAGGAACTCGCAGGGTCTGATTGGGAGGAACCTATTTGAAACAAACCTTACACGGAAAGTGGCTGAAAAGTTAGAAAGAAATTCATGGGTTTTAAAAGTCCATTCAGTGAAGAGGGTATTCCCCGACAAACTCAGCGTAAATCTTGAACTGAGGGGACCGTCTGCGGTTCTAAGGAAAAACGGTACGTTCTATCTCCTGGACGACGAGGGAGTGGTACTCCCCGATGGATACTATTCTTGGCCGTTGGACCAGGGTAACACCCCCTATATACAGTCTGTGCACGTAAGGAAGACTCCAAGGCCTGGAGAGTGCTTAGATGACCCGGGGATCAAGGCCGGCATAGAACTTGTAAAGTTCCTGAAGAAAAATAATGCGCATAGACTGCTGGGGGTAAAGGTTGTGGATGTGAGCAATGTCGGTCTGGGAAGGACGAATGGTGAGAGCGACATAGTTCTTTGGACAAAGGACGGTATGGCAATAAAGTGGGGTTGTCCGGTGGAGTGCCAGCAGACGAACGAACTCTCTGACAGTGAGAAGTTAAAAAATCTCTACAGTGTGGTTAAGGCGGAGGGCTCGAAGCTGGACCACATGGAATACGTAGATGTGAGATGGAAAGCTCCACGGGGGAAGCTGCGTTAGATAAATAAGGCGTTAGGTGAAGTGCTTTAAGTGATATTGGATTTATCCGCCTCGTCTCCGTTTGCCTTGTGGGCAAACGGGTTGTTCGTCAAGTGCGGACAAAGATAAGAGAGAAAAGCCACCCCTCACCTATGGCGAGGCGGATAATTTACCTTGGTGACGATCAGCCGTA
>MHZB01000075.1 GCA_001828605.1 Planctomycetes bacterium RIFCSPLOWO2_12_FULL_50_35
ACAATAAACCTTACGCCTATTGTAGTGAGGAGGAGGTGCATTATCAATAAGTAGTTGAAACGGCATCAGACGATATTAAAGGCTTGTCTGAATCCCGCTTTTACCATATAATTTCCGGGCGCCATCATGGTAACGGTGGTAAAGTTGTCAGATACCTAGGGGAAAATTAAAGACACCAATTACACCAACAAACCCAAAGAGAAATCTGTTACATAGGAGACATCACTATGAACAAGACTGAGGCAAAAGGTACTGCACTTGGCATACTTTTAATCCTGGCCGCAATTGCCACCCATGTTTTTTCTGGAATGGGATATTATCTGTTATACGGTATACCTGCGGTGGTTGTTTCCTCATTCTTACCTGGAATCGGATGGTGGGCTTTTCTGGCCTTATGGCTGAATAGCTGGGACAGGATGAGTTCACATTGGATCTTTTGGTCCTTTGTAGGCTGTTTTGCATGCGTTGTAATGTGCGTCGTTATTTTTGGGCTGTACTGGATGATTGAAGCTACAAGACAAGAAATTATCGAAGAGGCGAAACAAAACATGGACTTGGAACCATCCACGGCTGGGTAGTCACACTTGGGGGAAGGGAACAGTCAAAGGTGTGAAGAGTGAGAATTTGCGCGCTCTAGTGGGCGACGTTAGAACTTTTTTCCAAGGATTCACCAGGGAAGCAGCCCTTATTAAAACAAATCTGGCTAAGTTGAAATGTCTCATGTTATCATCAAAGAGGCAGCTTAAAATTATCCTATCATACTTCTTGCTTCATATTAAATAGCTCCACAATCTACTGAAAGTCTGGCAAGTTTTACTTTCGAGGCAATACCGTTATTTTGACATTTTGGGGTGTTCCTGGAAAGGCTTATTGGTAAAGGAGTTTTTGTTTGCTGGCCAGTCGGGTCAGCTCACTCCTATAAGTACTAAACCAATCCCATGCCTCCTTGGGCAGCCACCCTTGTTTATAGGAGAGCATATCTCTTATTTCTTTTTCTTCTTATTTTTCTTTCTTTTGCGATGGTATTCCTCTTCCAAGCTTAGGTGATCTTGATGAAATTCATAACTATCACGTTCATTATCAAGACTCACGGCACTAAAAGCTCTCCCTCTTCGATACGGACCAAATAACCTCGCAAACTCTCCCTGGAAACGGTGGAAGGTGTTCCAGTCATCTCCTACTCCTTGATCTCTACCCCTGTATCCTTCTTCCCATGGCCTATGCCCATATTCATCAAACGCAGACGCCGTTCCGTTGCGATTACCGATAATTATTTGTCTACTGTATGTTACGGATCGTGGATCTGGCATTAATAGGTATCCATGACCATACCGAAACCAATCTGACTTTGTAACGTGTCGTTCTGGGTATAGCCATTCCTCTTTAGCTGCCCCAATATAACGAAGCGCTCGACTTTTTATTATGAAATTAATTTCTCGAACTTCTTGCTCGCTAAGATGGCGTAAGGTTTGTATATCGTTAATTTTAAAGATTGCACCCCGGAACGGATAAGGGTTCGGACGTAAACCAATTTCAGATTGATATGGGTTTCTCATCCATGACAAGTTTGTAAGTATAAGTATTTTGTCCAAAGATAATGGAAATAACGTATGTGTACCATGAAGCCGAATATCAGGGTCGTTATAGCCACGACACCAACTAGAACGTGGACCGCATCTTCGGTTATAAACTGTCATGGGATGATCGGAAATTATAAGCTTTGTATCTGATCGGGAAGCATCGGCTATAAGCCAAACGCATTCTGCCCAAATCGCACAATAGAGCTGTCGAAGCCTTTTCATTTCCCTTAATACTTGATGCCGATCTGTACTTATAACTTCATTACTAAGCCAACCAAGCCCTTTTGGGGTACGAAGCTTTTGGGTACTCATGTACATAATCATATCTTGAAATGCATCTGTCCCATCCCACGGATGTGAGAAGTTCGCATAGTGGCCTACTGCCCGATGTCCATTACGATCGATTGCGCCAAAAAAGTGTTGTTCAATCTCAGTAGACTCTTCAGATCCAAAATGAGTAGTATAAAGATCGTTTTCAGCAAAGCAATACTTGAGACCTAATCGGCGGAGGGCATCCCTTGTGTGAATAATTCCTCTTGGATCAATAAAGGTGCCTGGCTTCAAATCAAGGTAAAAAAGCTCCTTGTTTTGCTGTTCTGGAGGAAGAAATCTTTTCTGGTACCAAACTGGAACATAGTGATTATTTCTATATTGACTGGACATAAATAAAACTATAACAAAAATTCCCGATCTAAATCAGGAATTTTTATTCTGGCTACGGCGCTCAGTCGGTATGGTGTTTTTCGGAATAGAACTACGGCACTTGGGTCGCTATAACCTCGTCCTAGGTGGCTGGGGAACCAGGATTCGAACCTGGCATTGTTCGATTCCTTACAATGAATTCCATTCATCGATAGTAATCTTTCTCTCCATCTTCTCTTCTATCTGTCTTAGCAGTACTCTCAGTTGAGGTACTGAAAATTCTGCGTTACTGGGGATTACTTGCTTGTATGAACCATATCTCGCAATCGCATGTTTAGTGCCATATTCGGGTTTTTCAAAACCCAGTTTTATAAGCTTCCGAATGAAGTCCTTCCGTTTACAGGGGAACCATTTAGTCACTTATTTCCACACTCTTCTTATTCAAATCTATGCCATCAATAACAGGTAGTTCGTCTCCATGTCTTAGGCCGCTTAATATCCAGTCTTCCAAGGCAGACTGAAGGTTTTTTTGACACTCGGAGAGGGTATCCCCGAAGGCCACTGTTCCCGGACAAACGGGAATCTCTCCGCTATATGTACCGTCCTCCAATTTCTCATATACGGCCCTATTCATGGCACTTTGTACATAATCAGTAAGCATAATTAAGACCTGAATAATCTAAAATTGTAAACTGGCTGGGGAACCAGGATTCGAACCTGGACAAACAGATCCAGAGTCTGTCGTGCTACCGTTACACTATTCCCCATCTGGATTTAACTGTACCGATAACATAATGTCGAGCAAGCTCGACCGCTACATAAATACGCCAGCTTTAGTTGCAAGTAATACCTAACAAAAAGCCCACTGGGAGTCAAGGTCTTTCGACGACGGCGGCAGTTTCAATCGCATCCCTCATTAGGCCAAATATCTCCGTATTGTCCATGCGGCCGTTTACTTTCTCAGCCCCCGGGCCCTGGGCCCAGATGGGAACGTCTACCGCCGTATGATGACCGCTCACCCACTTAATTTCTACCTTATCACCCCTCTTGGGCAGGTAATTTTTTGGTCCTGTCACCGCGAGGCCGCCTGTCTCGTGGTCTGACGTAACTATCACCAGTGTCTTGTCCGACAAACTGTTTGTTTTCAGCCACTCCGTAACCGCACCTACCGTCTCATCAAACGCAATGGTGTCATACAGAACTGCCCTATTATCGTTATTGTGTCCTGCATGGTCTATGAGACCGCCCTCTATCAGAAGGAAGAACCCCTCTTGGTTCTTGGATAATATCCCCAGCGCCTTCAGAGACATATCTATCAGAGACGGCTCATCCATCCTCCTGTCCATTGCGAAGGACATGCGGCCCGTGTCAAAGAGTCCGAGCAGCTTATCGGTGTTTGCGGCATCTAAACGTTCCAATTCTTCTTTAGTAAAGACCACCTTGTAGCCCATGTCCCTTGCCTCTTTAAGAGGAACGGCGGTCCAGACCTGTAATCCCCCACCCATGATTACGTCCGGCCGGGAACTGCGCAGATAGTCCTCTGCAATGGCCCCAGAGCGTTCCCGCGAATCTTCATGCGCTGCAAACGCAGCAGGAGTAGCGTGCGTGACCTCCGTTGTCGTCACCAGCCCCGTTGACTTGCCCATGTCTCTGGCTATTTCCAGAATTGTCTTATATTCCTCACCGTGCACAGACTGTCCTATAACGCCGTTCACCGTCTTGTGCCCGGTGGCCATCGCAGTGGCCGCTGCCGCCGAGTCGGTTATCAGGCTTTGCAGGGAAAAGGTGGAGACATAGCCTGAGTGTTCAAGCCTCTCCATATTAAGCTCACCCCCCGCTCCGTGGACAAAGTTCCTTGCCACCACCACCTGCGCCCAACCCATACCGTCGCCAATGAACAGGATGACGTTCTTTGCGCCGTTCTCTCCGCCGCCGGCAAAGACCGTTGCCGGCGAAAGATTAAGAAATACCGAGATTAGGCAGGTAATTAATAAACAGTGTAAGACCGTGTTCTTGCGTATCAACCTCATGCTTATCCCCTGGGGTGGAACTTTTTGTGAATGTGTTTCAGGTGCTGACGCTCTATATGGGTATACGTCTGGGTGGTGGCGATATTGGCGTGACCCAGCATCTCTTGGACACTCCGGAGGTCGGCCCCGCGCTCCAGCAGATGTGTGGCAAAGGAATGCCTCAGGCCGTGAGGGGAAATCTCCTTTATACCCGCCTTTTTCGCATGGGCCTTTACTATCCGCCATATATCCTCCCTCCTCAACGACCTTCCGGACCTGGTCAAGAATACGGCCTCGCTTCTGCCCTTGTCGAACCTTGGTCTTGATTCATTAAAGTAGCGGCTCAACGCCTCACACGCCTTTGTACCAAGAGGCACAATGCGCTCCTTGTTGCCCTTGCCGTGACATCTGACATACCCGTCTTCCAGGTTTACGTCTCCAATTTTGAGTGAGGCGGCCTCCGAAGCTCTCGCCCCCGTGGCATACAGCACCTCCAGTACGGCCGTGTCTCTCCGGCCCTGCGCACTATCCAATGAAGGGCTGTCGAGCAATCTCTCAACCTCTTTCCAGTGCAGTACGTCGGGAAGGCGCTTCCAGAGCTTTGGAGAATCCACACCCGCAAGCACGTCCTTCTTAATATGTCCGTCTATAACCAGAAACTTGTAGAAGTGCCTCACGGCAGAAAGGTTTCGTGAGACGCTGTTTACGTTTATGCCACGTTCCCTCTCGGCAATCATGTAGAGATTGAGGTGTTCCGGCTTCAGGTCTGCGGGTCTCTCTATGCCCCATTTATCCAAGAATTCACTGAACTTGTTGAGGTCGTTTCTATAGGCAAGGACGGTGTTCTGGGAGAGGCCACACTCCAAATTTAGATAGTCCAGAAAGGATTGTATTAGTTCTTCCATGCTATGGGTTTTATGTTGAGTGACCGTTGCCATTATAAGTACAAGCAAGGCACCAATTTTTTTGACCTAGCCTGCGTCTTTCTGTATTTCATCATTTCGTCGTATTTCTAGATACTGACTCCGTCATCACGCAGAGCAAGCTCTGCCACTACAATATTCCAATTCAATCATAAACCTACCGATATTTCATGTAGTGGTCGAGCTTGCTCGACAAAACGTATCAAGAACATACATCGAAAGCCTTCCTGCCGACGAATCTCTTGGGAAAACACCGTTTGCCCCCTTATCAGCAAATCTCTACCTCGTCTTAAATAACATCCCGTTCAAGCTCCGAAGCCCGCTTCTCCAAATTCCACAGCTCCGTATTCCGCTTTCACAACCGGCGGCACTATCTTGGACAGGTCGGCAACCCTGGGGGCATAGAGCAGGTTTATGTTCTTTACGAGTACCAGTCGGTTATTCCTCAGTCTCTCATCCTCCACGTTCACAAACACCTTGTCAAAAAAGGCGTGCACTGGTTCGGCAAAGACGTCGGAAAATGCCCTGGATGCGTCCTCGTATTTATTCTTATCTATAAGCGACGTTATCTTATCCTTGTTCCTCAGGTATACGTCCCAGAGGGAACGCTCTTCGTCCTGCTGCAGGAGTCTTTCGTCCACCTCTCCGGCAGAGGGGGCGTTCTTTCCTATATTGAAGGTCCTCTCTGCCAGCGTAACCAAATCGCCCCAGAAATCGGCAGTCTCCGAGAGTTTGGAGATTACGGAAACCCTGTCCGAGAAATCGCTCACGTTATCAAACCCGGCTCCTAAGACGGCGTTAACTATATCGTACCTGTGTCCTCTTTCAAGAAACGTCTGGTAGAGTCTGTCCCTGAAGAAGGCAATTATTTCCTTTACTGCGGCACCCCTGCCCGGAAAGTTCTCCAGGGAAGCAGCAATGGTGTTTTGTAAAGATAGGGGAAGTCTCTGCGACTCGAGGATGCGTATTATCCCCTGTGCCTGCCGCCTCAGTCCGTATGGGTCTTGTGAACCCGTAGGCACAAGTCCCACGGAGAAGCAGGCGCACAGCGCATCGAACTTGTCTGACAGGCTGAGAATTGTACCAAGGCGCGTCTGCGGTAACTCGTCTCCTGCGTATCTCGGCATGTAGTGTTCCTTAATTGCGCAGGCCACCTCTTCCGGAAGCCCCTCTTCCCTTGCGTAGTGACAGCCCATCACACCCTGCAGCTCCGGAAATTCCCCAACCATCTGCGTCAGCAGGTCGGCCTTACACAGTCGGGCCGCCTGGTGCAGGCCGTCTCTTTCACCGTCCGCCAGGTCGAGCCTTAGGGCCAGATATGCAGAAAGCCTGTCTATGCGCTCCGTCCTCTCCCAATAGCTCCCCAACTTCTCGTGGAAGAGCACGTCCTTCAGCCCTTCAAGCCTGTCCTTTAGCGGACGTTTTCTGTCCTCTTCCCAGAAGAACTTTGCATCCGCAAGTCGTGCCCTCAACACCCTCTCGTTGCCCTCAACTGACAGATGCGCCCCTCGCTCGCCACGATTGGTCACCGTTATGAACCTGGGCAGGAGTTTTCCACTATCGTTCTCGACGGGGAAATATCGCTGGTGACTTATCATCACCGTTTCCACCACCTCCTGAGGCACCCGTAAAAATTCCTCCGGGAGCGTACACTCTACAGGAAACGGGTACTCCACCAGGTTGTTTACCTCTTCCAGAAGTTCCTCCTGCTTCAGTTCCGAACCGTATTTACGCATTATCTCGTTTATACCTTCTCTGAGCATGGACACTCGTTCTTCCATGTCCACGATCACCTTTTCTTTCCGCAAGAGCTCTTTGTAAGACGTAAAATCCGCCTCCTTGATGACAATCGTTTTACCCGATAAAAATGGATGGCCAGAGGTTGCCCGCCCGCTTTTTACGCCGTTCAGTTCAAGTTCTATAATCTCGGTGTCGAAGAGGGCCACTACGTTGCGGACAGGTCTTGCAAATAAGAGCCCCGGCCCCCTCCACCTCATCTTCTTAGGAAAGGCGATGGACCGTATCACCTCGGTGAGGACACCCGGAAGCAGCTTTATGGACAGTTCGCCCTCGCGGGTTTTAATCGCAAACAGATAAGGCCCCCTTGGGGTGTCTCTTACCTGCAGTTCGCTAAATTCCACTCCCTGCGCCCTGGCAAAACCAAGCCCTGCCTTCGTCGGCCGGCCGTCAGGGTCAAGGGCTGCCTTGGCCGAAGGACCCTGCAATTCCTCTCTCAGTGTAGGCTGTTTCTCTGGTATATCTTCTGCATACAGACCCAGGCGGCGTGGCGTCCCAAAGGTCTTCACCGTCCCACAGTCCAGTCGGTTCTTCTTAAGCCCTTCTCTAAAAAGAACCTCCATTTGTCCAAGGGCTGGTATTATATAACCAGCGGGGATCTCTTCCGTACCTATCTCAAGTAGAAGCTTGCCCATGATGAATTAAGTGGATTGTAGCATTTTGGCGTCACTAATTAAGGTCGGTCGTACTATAGCCACATTATGGAGAACCTGTCAACAGAAAAAACATCTATCCCCTGATTGCCAAAAGCCTTAACCCTTAACATACCGTCCACGTAAAGGTCACAAATGCGTTGACAAAGGCGGGGATATATTCTAAAATCTCTTTTTATAGAAATTATTTCTTATAGGGCACCCCCTGCGAGGTAGTAAAAGATTTCTTGCCTTTATCGTAGGTCAGCATATTGTTGTCTATCTATAGCTGAAGGTTGATCATCCGCGTACAATCTTGTGATGTATTGCTTACTTACGGGTAGGGGTGGACATTAATATGTTGTCGTTGTTATACTTTGGGCATGGCTAATAACAGTATACGTGTTGGTAGCTGGGAATTATTTGGGCTTCTTATTCTCGCCTCTGCACTGGTGCATTTCCTCTTTGTTTTCTTCCTTCCCGCCGGTGAACTGCTGCACACCAGTCTGTTTGAGACTTCCTTTGAGCCGACACACAGGTCTATACCGCTGGTATTTGAGTTCGTAGAGGCCGGCGATGAGGTAGCGGAGCTCGCAAAAAAGGAAGAACAACTGCAGGAGGAAGAAAAGCAACAAGAAGAACCAGAGAAAAAGCTCCCGCTGTTTGTAGACACCGCCGACAGCCCCGTTGACGAGGAAGTGACAGAAGAGGCGGAGACCAATATGATAGGCGAGAAGGGCACGCTGGCCAGAGACACCGCCCCTGACGAAGGCCCTCTGAAGGAAGAACCCAGATTAGAAGGTGATACCGACATGCCGGCTATCGGCGGCCCCCCCGGCGAAGGACCCGGATACGAAGGGGGATTTGCAGAAATGCTGGCCGGCGTAGTGGATATAACGGAGTCAGACACCAGTCAAACGGAAGAATTCACACCCCCCGAAGAGTCCGAGAAATCTGAAGAGCCGGCGCAGCCTGGAGAGGCCGGTAATGCCGCTAGTACAATAGAAGGAGAGGAAGTAGCCGAAACGCCGCCGGAGGAGAATCCATCTGAAACTACGTCATCGGATGAGACCCTCCCTCTGGAACCGAATGAAGCCGCTAAACCGAACCAGCTCGTCGCTCAGGAAACGCCCACTCCTCAGGAGATGCTCGCCGCTCAGGAAACACCTACCGCAGAGACTAAGGGGGAGGAGATTAAGGGTATAGAGACGGCAGAGAAAGGCCCCCACACGGAGGAGAGACTAGGTCTGACTGAGGAAAATCTTGTTAAGACGGAAGACGGCCTGATACCCATCCAAGAAAAACCTAAGGAGCTCGCTTATGTACCGCCAATGGAACCCCGGGGACAGAAGCAGGACGCAAAGAAGACCGAGAAGGAAAATAGAAAGACTGCCGCCCGGAGGGCAGGGAGGCCAAAGGTCGCCATCAGCTTTAACGCCAAGACACTCGGTGGGACAATAGAACCTCTCTATGATAACGAAGACGGCAATGCACCCAGGGATGGCATGGAGGCATTTTCCGTAAGAAAGGATGAATATGCACCTTATTATCGTCATATCAGAGACAGGGTCTCATGGTACTGGGTACTCAAGTACGGTACAAGGGCAGAGATAAATCTAGAGACAAACACGAATTCCCCCATTATAATATCGTTTAAGGTATACCCCGGCGGGGAAATAAAGGCAGTGAAGATCGTAGACGCGGCGGGGAACAACTTGCTTGCATCCTATATAAGTAATTCAATCGCCGAGACGCGCCTCAACAAGTTCCCCTCCTACGTGGAGGAGGAATTTATAGACGTACGCTTTAACTTCTATTTCTTTTGACGGCGGCTGGGCCGCACCATTGAAACTCTTGGGAGGGGCGGCCTGCCAGGGCCGTCCTGCAGGTTACGCAAAAAAGGAGGTAAGAATTAATTGAATTGGTTTATTGGCGGCGGTCCTGTAATGGTCCCGCTGCTTATCTGTTCTATTATAGCCCTAGCGGTTGTTATAGAGAGGGTACTGTGTTTGGGCAAAAAACGTATCATAAGGCCCGATCTGGTAAGGCTTATCCATGAGGTTAAGGACGTGAACGACGTGCCACTCGCCCTTTCCAAATGCAAACACATACACGGACCGTTTGCCAATATCATCAAGCACGTACTTGTGAACCTCCACCTCTCCTGGGAAGAGAAACTCCACGAGATACAGATAGCCGGGCGTGAGGAGACAAAGGTGCTGGAACGCAATCTTCCCCTGCTTGAGATCGTTGCTGCGGTAGCCCCCCTTTTGGGCCTTCTGGGGACCGTTATGGGACTTGACTCGATTTTCGGGGCCATCGCCACGGAAGGACTGGGAGAACCAAGGGCCTTTTCCTACGGCATCGCACAGGCCATCCGGACCACCATTATGGGTCTCAGCATTGCCATCCCCTCTATGATTGCCTATAGCTTCTTTGATCGAAGGATAAGCAACCTTGTAAACGAAATGGAACGGCTCTCTACCATCCTCCTTAATAAACTATATGCCTCTAAGGCCAAACAAGAAAATGAACGACGTGTAGGGGTAAAGGTGCAAGACTATTCCCCTGAAGAAAGCTGACGCAATTGACGTAAATGGGATATTTGAAAAGGTCAATAAGTATCTTTGATTTCATCCCTTGACAGGGGAAACAAGTTGCGGCGTCCGGTCTCCGCACCAAACGTCCGTCTCTGCTCGTAAATGAATTCTTACTTTATTTTCCAGGCAAATTACCTTATAATTGGATTTCATTTTTGCGAACGCTAAATATCTCTGCATACGGATGGGTTTGCTTCCAGTCAGACGCATCCATGCAAAAATAAAAGGTACGCTGCCAAGAAATACCTTTAAGGATTGACAATAAATGAGTTTCCGAACCAGGCGCGCCGTAAATTACACCATTAACATAGCATCTCTGGTGGATATCCTTTTTATACTCTTAATATTTTTTGTGGTTACGTCAACATTCGTCGAGCAGCCAAACATAAAGCTTGATCTGCCAAGCGCCAAACACTCCGAGACAAGCGAGTCTCAGGGTCTGGTCCTGACCATTACCAGAGACAGCCGGCTCTTCCTTGGGAAGCAGCCCATAGGTATCACTGAGCTTGACGCTGCCCTTCGCAGCAAGGTTGCGGCGTCAGGAGAGCCTACGCTGGTTCTGAGGGCAGACAAGGAAGTACCCTACGGCGCCGTCGTGGCAGTCATGGATGTAGCTAGAGGCGCAGGTCTGAAGAGGATGACCGCCATTACGATTTCAGAAAAAGAGATGCGCTAGGCCTCGCAGTCCCAGAAGGAGACGTTTCGATGCTCAAGAAAAAGTTCATTAAAGAGAATTGTGTCACCTGCAAGCAGTGCATGTTCGCCTGCGCTGTGAGGCACTCTGTTTCTAAAGACGTCTTTACCGCCATTTCAGAAGTACCCAAGTCCATACCCCGTCTAACCGTAAGCATACGTAAGGACAAGCCGCACATGACGGTATGCCAGAACTGCGCAAAGCCCAAGTGCCGGGAGGCCTGTCAGTATGGGGCAATTACAAAATACGAAGACGGCAATGTGGTCATAGACCAGAAAAAGTGTGTGGGCTGCTGGGAGTGCGTAGAGGCATGCCCATTTGGCGCCATCTCCATGCAAACAGAGATGAAGGTGGCAATAAACTGCGACGATTGCAAGGGTTATGACGATATGGCCTGTGTCGAGGCCTGCAAGACAGAGGCACTCGTATATACAGTAAAGAAAGAGGCTCTCGTCACCGCCGGCAAATAGTCCTTGACTTTTAGCCTGACTTGTATAGAATTTTTTCAATGTTTGGGGTTTTGGGAAGTGTTTTTACTGGCGGCTGATTAGGTCTTGCCAGCATCTTTGGTATTCTGCTCTCTTTGAGAGATTTCAAGGCGTTTTGACATAGCTTCTAATTTTTGCTTAACATAACGGTATACAGCAAGGCCTTTTAAAAAGAACTTTCTTACTATTTGCTCATGGGCGAGAGCAAGAAGAAGTTTTTCATAAAGAAATTGTTAAACTACCCAACCACGCTTCCGGTCTTTCCTTTCCGCCCAGCCAGCCTGTCTAGAAATCCCTACACCCCAACCAGATACACATAAAAAGGGTTTCTGAAATATTACCAGAAGGGGGGGGTGAATGTTTATCCCTACCGTTGATATAAGAATTGTACTCATAGTGTTGGTCTCCTGCGCCGTCTTTATCCCCATTGGATACTTCCTCTGCTTTTTCATCACTACCAAGAAAAGACGTATTCAGGAAAGGGAATCCAGGCGTGCCATTGATGAAGCCCATGCCCAGGCGGACAGGATAAAGAAAGAAGCCGACCTGCTCCTAAAAGACGAACTCCTCAAGCGAAAAGGAGAGCTCGAAAGAGAAACCCAAGAGACAAGACATGAGCTCAGGCAGTTTGAGAGGAGATTGACTAAACGTGAAGACAACCTGGAGAGAGGGGTAGAGATTCTGTCCAAAAAGGAGCGGTATATAGAGGGACTCCAGACAAATCTAACAACGAAACTCCAAGAGGTGGAAGACAGAGAAGGTCAGCTGAGGAGGGCGATTGAGAATGAGGAAAAGGCGCTGCTGAAGGTCGCCGGTTATTCCAGGGAGGAGGCAGAAAAGGTCCTTCTGGACAGACTTGACAAGGAACTGAGTAAAGAATGTGCGAAGAAAATCACAAGCGCCGTAAATAAGGCGAAGGAGACGTCCAACGAACAGGCGGCAAAGATCATCTGTGAAACCATTCAGCGGTGCGCGGCAAACCACACCATCGAGAATATTGTGAGCACTGTGGAACTCCCCAACGAGGAGATGAAGGGCCGTATAATAGGCAGAGAGGGAAGGAACATACGGGCATTCGAGAAGGCGACTGGCATAGACGTAATAGTGGATGACACGCCCGGCGTTATCGTGCTCTCCGGCTTCGACAGCATCAGGCGTGAGGTCGCCAGGCTAACGATGGAAAAGCTCATTGCCGACGGCCGCATACATCCGGCGAGGGTTGAAGAAATAGTCGAACAGACCCAGAAGGAGATGGACGATACGATAAAAGAAATTGGAAAGCGCGTGTGCTTTGAGATGGGCTTCCATGACATGCACCCGGAGATCATCCAGCTCCTCGGCAGACTTAGATACAGGACAAGCTACGGCCAAAACCAACTCAGTCACGCGATGGAGGTAGCGGAGCTCTGTGGGCTTATCGCAGGTGAATTGAAGCTGGACATAAAAATGGCCAAGCGATGTGGACTTCTCCACGACATCGGTAAGGCGACCGGCAGCGACGTAGAGGGCGGACATGCGGCCGTTGGGGCGGAACTCGCCAAGAGGCATGAAGAAAGACATGAAGTAGTTAACGCCATTGCCGCCCACCACGAGGAGGTCCCCGCAGAAACCGTATTCGCCCCGCTTGTGAGCGCCGCCGACGCCATATCTGCAAGCAGGCCCGGTGCAAGACGCGAGTCACTGGAAAAATACATAAAGCGGCTGGAGAAGCTTGAGGGTATCGCAGCCAGGTTTGGCGGCGTAAAGAGCGCTTACGCCATTCAGGCAGGCCGTGAGATAAGGGTTATCGTAGACCCCGAGGGCGTAAACGACGAATTGGCCCACAAGATATGCTACGATATCGCACGCGGAATTGAGGGCGAACTGGAGTACCCCGGAGAGGTTGTGGTCACGGTCATCCGTGAGACACGCTCTGTGGAGCATGCGAAATAAGATCGATCCGAATGGCCTGAGACCTGCGAAATATAGCCACATATTTTACTTATCAAGAGGCATACATCTTTCCTGTGCCATCATACTTATCTGCTATAATATGACACTCCTGCAAAACTCTGCATCCGCCTTAGGTGGATTATTCTTGGGAAGTGAAATCCGCCTGAGGCGGAAAGAATGTAGCGTTGGAGTCATGCCTACGGCATGACTCCTCTGGCGGACAAGCTGCCACGCTACACGCCTCGCTCAGAATGACACCGTGTCATTGTAAGGCTTCTGCAAGGGTCAACATGTTATTAACGAATACCCTTTCATCTGAAACTCCGCTATGTTAGAATTGACACAAGTTTTTATTATTTAAAAACTAAGCAGAATTCACCTGAATACGACAATGATAGAGCCCACTGACATAATAAAATTACTTAGAAGCCAGCGCTACCGCCCTATGAACGCTGAGGAGCTGACCAAGCATTTTGAGATTTCAGGTGAAGGACAAGTGGCCTTTCGCAGTCTTTTGCGCAGCCTGGAGCTCCAGGGAGACATTGTCCAGATAAAACAAAAACAGTATGCCATCCCTTCAAAAGTTAACCTGATGGTAGGCACCCTCAAGTGCAACTCCAGGGGCTACGGATTCGTCGTTCCACTAAAAGACGGAGGTAATGACGTCTATGTGGGAGAAGAAGAGATGGGCCAGGCCATGCACGGCGACACAGTGGTAGTTCGCCTGCCAAAGGCGACCACCGCCCGAATCTCCGGCCGCGGACGCAGGTGGGACAGGGGCAGAAGAAGGTCCACATCCGGACAAATAGTAAACGTACTTGAACATGTCAATGAGACAATAATCGGCACCTTCGAGAGGACAAGGAAACTGGGCTACGTGGTACCAGACAATCCCTGCCTGTTCCGAGACATATACGTTGCGGAAGAGGACTCAACCGGCACACAAGTCGGGCAGAAGGTTATCGTTAAGGTCACACAGTGGCCGTCCAGGCACCTTGCACCGGAGGGGACCGTGGTTGAGGTATTGGGACAGGACGGCGACCCCGTCGTAGACGTGCTCTCCATTATTCACCAATTCCAATTGCCTAACAGATTCGGGCAAGACGTCGAAGAAGAGGCTAAGTCCATATCACAAAAAGTGCTGGCGGAAGAATTCCGCCGCAGACTGGACCTAAGGACGGAGAGAATAATTACGATAGACCCGGATGACGCCAAGGATTTTGATGATGCCGTATCTATCGAGAAAGACCGAAAGGGCAACTGGCGCCTTGGTGTACACGTAGCTGACGTGTCATACTACGTGCGGCCCGACTCAGGACTGGACAGCGAGGCGCGGAAAAGGGGCACCAGTGTCTACTTCCCCGGTCAAGTTATCCCCATGCTTCCCAAACCCCTTTCCGAAGGGATGTGTAGTCTAAAAGAGGGAGAGGACAGGCTGACCAAGAGTGTTTTGTTTGAATACAGCCCGGAAGGTGAACTGCTGTCGTCACAAATAAGGCACTCCGTTATAAACGTAAAGAGGAGGTTCACTTATAAACAATCCGGCCTTGTCGTAGCAGGGGACAAGGCTACATTGGCTGGGGTCCCAAAGGAGCTGCGGGAGATGCACCTCCTTATGGCGGAGCTTGCCAAGATACTCCTGGCCAGGCGATTGGAGCGGGGGGCACTGGAGCTGGACCTTCCAGAGGTATCTATCAGACTTGACGGCGAGGGCCGGGTAGCGGCCGTTGAAAAGACGGAAAGAGACCTGTCCCACCAAATTATAGAAGAGTTTATGCTGGCGGCTAATGAAGCGGTTGCAAAATTTATGCACGACAAAAAACTGCCCTGCTTCTACAGAGTGCACCAGGAACCCGAGCCGGCAGAGATGCGGGATTTCGCAGAATTCGTAAAGGAGCTGGAGGGGGTTAAAATTAACCCTTTCAAGAAAGGCGCCGTGCAAAAATTCTTGAATACACTTCGGGGAAGGCCGGAGTCCTACACAGTCAATCTTGCGCTCCTGAGGTCGCTCAAGCGTGCCGAGTACTCGGCTGTGCGTGCTCTCCACTTTGGGCTGGCTGCGGAGTATTATACACATTTCACCTCCCCCATAAGACGTTACCCTGACTTAATGGTTCACAGGACACTGGATGAATACCTTCTGGCCAGGCGCAGGCCAGATGAAATCTGGGACAGCTGGGAACATAACCTTGAGGCGTGGGCAGACCACTGCTCCTTCACGGAAAGGAGGGCCGAAGAGGCCGAACGTGAGATAACGAAGCTGAAATTGCTCCGCCACATGGATAGCAAGCGCGGCAAAGTGATGGAGGGGGTAGTCACCGGAGTGGAGGAGTTTGGAATCTTCGTACAGATAAAGGAATTCCTGCTGGACGGGCTCATCCATATTCGCAACCTTGCGGATGATTTCTACAAGCTGGACAGAAAGAGAATGGCAATGGTCGGCAGGCGGGGCAACGTCTATCGCATCGGGACTGAAATAAAGGTCAAAATAGACAGACTTGATTTCTTAAAGAGAGAGATTGACTTCGTCAGGGCCGATTAGATTCTACTTACTTTACTGAGCTCTGGAAAAGTGTTGTTTTACGGGGTTCAAATCCAGTTTCCCCCCTACCTCCTCCCACCAAGGGAGGGGGCGTAAAATCAAAGGCACGCATCGTCTTTTCCAGAGGTCTTATTTCCTTTTTAAAATCTTTTGTAGGGGCTTGATTTATCAAGCCCTTCACTAGCGGGTGCGATAAATCGCACCCCTACATTCGGAGATGTGATAGACGGAAATTCGGAGTTTTCCAGAGGTCTCAGACTAGAGGAAGGGGTTATTGTTCCTTTCCTCTTCTATGGTAGTGGTTGGGCCGTGTCCCGGGTATACCACCGTCCTTCCGTCCAGGACAAGGAGCTTTTCCCGTATAGACCTTATTAGTGCGGTATGGTCGCCTCCGGGGAAGTCCGTCCTGCCGATGCCGGCCTGAAACAGGGTGTCACCCGAAAAAAGAACGGGAGGGGCGCTGTTCGCAGACGAATTATAAAGCAGGCAGATGCCCCCCGGGGTGTGGCCGGGCGTGTGGATTACCTCGAATTCTATCCCCTCTATACCCACCTTATCTCCTTCCCTGAGCACTATATCTGCAGGTGGAGACTTTAGCAGAAAACCGCCCAGAAACGAGAGGTTCTTTTTGGGTTGCGATAGGCACTCCACGTCGTCCTGGTGGATGGCAATCTTTATGTCGGGGAAGGCCTCTTTAATCTCTTTATTAGCGCCTATATGGTCGCCGTGGCCGTGGGTGTTTATTATAAGTTTCGGGACAAGGCTGTTTCTCTCTATAAGGGCTATTATGCCCTCGTGGGTACCGCCCGGGTCTATTATTACAGCCTCATTCGTCTCTTCATTTACAACGATATAACAACAGGCTCCAATGGGTCCGACATTTAACTTCTGTATCTTCACCTAGAGCCTTCCCGCCAGATATAACTTGATCAAATCCTTCTCTTCGCATCTGCTGTTCTCGTCCCAGAGACCCACAAGCTTGCGTTCTCTTTCGGCATTTTCCACGGAGTCGGACGCATGCGCGGCATTACGCATAAGGTCGTAGCCGTATATGCTCCTGACCGTAGCATCAGCGGCCTTGCTGGGGTCGGTAACACCCAATATAGTCCGTATCTTGTCTATCGCATTTATTCCGCGGTAAAGGAGTGCGAGGCATCTCGCAGTGCCCGGTTTCTCCTTGTCCTTCCGGTCTGCAATGCTCGAAGGGTTTCTCCCTGTCATGTACTCAACGATCCGGTTGAACTCGTACTGGGCATTAAGGTCTTTCAGGTCGTCGGCTAATCTGTCTAATACTGTATCGTCCAGGGAAAACTCGAATGTGCGGCTGAGAGATAGGCGAAGCTTCTCGGCCAGTTTGGACTTAAGTTTATTACGCAACACCTCTTTTACCGGCATGTAAAACGTCTCCGCCCGCGCTACATCCATACACAGCAACTTCGCCCCGACGATGAACAGCCCCGTGCGCGAGAAGATGTCTATGATGTTGCCCGGACGAGAGCTGTGCCTAAGGAAGTTCTCCGGCTTTATAATTACCAGGGTGGTTTCAGGTTTTTCACCCTTCGGGAACTTAACTACATGTTCCAGCACGCCTCCGTCAGACTCGGCGTACGCTGCCAGCAAAGTGAGCTGTTTCTTATTCGTCTCCCCGTCAGTGGCGGTAAGCACGGCGGGTTCAAAGTATTCCAGCTTCCCGTCTTTGCCCTCAAGGTAATCTCCGTACGTACCCCTCACCGTATCGCCTCTTATGTGGTCAACAGACCCAACCATGTCCTCCTTTAAGATCTTCACGGCGTTGGGGCCGCTGAAAAGCATCAGCATGGTGCGGTTAGATAAGCCGAAGCGATTATCCCTGCGAAAGTAGTCATTTATATAGTGTGTAAAGGCCCTTTTCAGGTGTGTATCCATGTCCTGGGCCTCGACAGTGGCACAATACCGGTCTACAAATTCGTCGCTGGGCGCATACATCCTGGCTCCCACAAGTTCTAATCTCCCAAGAGAAAGCAGCCGTCCAATTATACCGCCGGTCCTGCTCTTCATAAGGCTATACGGTGTTATTAACACATAGGCTAATTCGTTCGCTATCATCGCTTCCTATAAACATAATTGATTACTTATAATATCTTGAATTGTACAATTCTAGCATAGCCGGGGGCGGGTATCAACAGCTTATAGCTGTCATGAAGACCGCGCAACGGTCTCTGGATGAGACTCGGAGGCGTTATCCAAAAAACGCAGGCGGCCGGGACCAAGGAGCTTCTCCACAGCTATCTCGAAATCTTTTGTGACGGACACAAAGAATCTCTGATTGACCTTTATCCTGTCATTCTTTCCGTTCTGTCCCAAAACTTCAAGTACAACCGGACAATTCCCATGATGGACGGTCAGGATGTCCCTCAACCCGTTGAGCATTGCGTCTCCAACCACAGAATATTCCAGGCTTATGGCGGCAATCTTCTTTTGTGTCTCGGATTTTTTCTTTTTTCCTGCAACTGAGGTCCCCTTGTCCGCCTGCTTCCCCTGGGGATTATCCTGGGTGTTTTCCAACGCCGAGACCGCGGAGACCTTTATAGACGGCTTGCCATTGCGCATGATGACCCTTCCCTTTACCAACACCGCTTCGTCCTTTACCAGTACGCCGTTGCAGCCCTTCAACTGCTTCTCGAACACAAGGCCCTCCACCTGGCCCTCCATGTCTTCAATGACCATGTAGGCCATGGGGGCTCCTTTCTTGGTGGTCGTATTCTTCAGCTCCGCGATTACACCGGCTATTGTAACCTCATCGCCTTCCGACGATTCCTGAAGGCTTGATGTAGTGGTTGCAGAATATTCCCCGAGGAGTTTTTTCAATTTAAACAACGGGTGTGAGCTGACGTAGAAGCCCAGGACGCTCTTTTCGTGATGAAGCACTTCCTTTTCCGTCCACTTCGGCACTTCAGGCGAGGTAATCCCGCACGCAGTGCACGCAAGGGACCATTTCGCATCCACCTCGGTCTTTAAGTCCTCTCCGTGAACACCTTCAGTGGAAAGTCTTCCGTTTAAACCTGCAGCGCCTTCAAAAAGGCTCAGTTGGCCGCTGAGGCGGTGCTGTCTCTGATCCTCGGCGATCCGCAAGTCGTAGTCCAACACCCTTGCATCAAGGTGCTCGGCGCGATGTCCGGGAAAACAGTCGAAACAACCCGCCTTTATAAGACTCTCTATGACCTGTCTATTTACCGCCCTTGAGTCCACCCTCTGGTAGAAATCGTGCCTGCAGGAAAACTTGCCTCCGTTCGCCCTAGCCTCCAAAATAGACTCTATAGTCTTACTCCCCACGTTTTTTATTGCACCAAGACCGAAGCGTATCTTCCCCTCTTCGATCATGGTAAAGTTTTCCTGGCTCTCGTTTATGCAGGGCGGCAGCACCTCGATGTCCATCCTGCGGCAGTCTTCTATATAGCTTACAATCTTGTCGGTATTATGCTTCTCGCAGCTCATCAGGGCCGTCATATACTGGGTAGGATAGTTAGCCTTCAGGTAAGCGGTCAGGTAGGTAATTACGGCGTATGCGGCCGAGTGGGATTTGTTAAACCCGTAGCCGGCAAAATATTCCATAAGGTCAAAGATTTCCGTGGCGGTCTTTGCGGGTATCCTGTTTTTCACGGCCCCTTCGATGAACTGGTTACGGTATTCCTTCATTACCTCCGGTTTTTTCTTCCCCATGGCCTTCCTTAGATTGTCGGCCTCGTTCAGGGAGAAGCTGCCAAGCATGTTGGCAATCCGCATGACCTGTTCCTGGTACAGGATTATTCCGTACGTCTCCTTCAGAATCGGTTCGAGGCTTGGGTGCAGGTAGTAAGGACGCTCGCGGCCGTGGCGGCAGCTTATGAAGGAATCAACCATACCGCTCTGCAGTGGACCTGGCCTGTAAAGAGCAACCACTGACATAATATCGGTGAATTTGTCAGGCTTCAGTTTGTTCAGCAGTTCCTTAAAGCCCCGGCTTGTCTCTACCTGAAACACTCCTTTCACGTCCCCGCGCGAGAGCAGCTCGTACGTCTTCCTGTCGTCCATCGGCAGCTTTGCAGGGTCTACTTCATTGCCGATAGTCTCCTTTATTAGCTGCAGGGTCTTGTCAATAACGGTAAATTTCCTCACCCCCAGGAAGTCGGCCTTGAGCAGGCCAATCTGTTCCACCAACGTAACATCGTCAAACTGGGTGGTTACCACGGTGCCGTTTTTCGCAAGGGGCACGTAGTTTGAAAGCGGTTCTTCTGAAATTACCACACCCGCCGCGTGGACGGATGCGTGCCTGGCCAGACCTTCCAGTTTGGATGAAATGTCAAATAGGTGCCGTATCTTTTTGTCGGAGCTGTATAATTTCTCCAGCTCCGGCTCCTGCTCACGGGACTGAGCAAGTGTGATGCCCAGGGTGAGGGGTATGAGCTTGGCCACGCGGTCAACCTCGGCAAAGGGTATATTCATCACCCTTCCCACGTCCCTTATCACCGCCTTGGCCTTCATGGTCCCAAAGGTTATTATCTGCGCCACATGCTGGTCGCCCCCGTACTTGTTCCTGGCATAGTCTATTACCTTCTCCCTGCCCTCCGCGCAGAAGTCTATGTCGAGGTCAGGCATTGAAACACGTTCGGCGTTAAGAAACCTCTCGAAGAGGAGATCGTGTTCAAGGGGGTCAATACCGGTAATCTTTAAGACGTATGCAACCAGACTCCCGGCACCCGACCCGCGTCCACTGGTCATTATATGATTGCGGTGGGCGTAGTTGACAAAATCCCAAACTATCAGAAAATAATCGGTAAAACCCGTCTCTTCAATAACCTTTAGCTCATGGTTTAGCCTCTTGAGGACGTTGTCGCTGATTATCCCGTATCTTTCGACGGCGCCTTTTTCACATAGCGACCTGAGGTACTGCACATTGGTTATGCCGTCAGGGGGGTGAAATTTGGGAAGGTGCAGTCGGCCTAACTGTAACTCCAGGTTGCATTTTTCTGCAACCTGCCGCGTATTCTCCACTGCCCCGGGGGTTATCCTAAATCGTTCAAGCATCTCCTCTTGTGACTTGAAATAGAACTCGTCGGTGGCAAACTTCATACGTGCAGAATCTTCCAACAACTTACCGGTGTTTATGCAGAGCAAGGCGTCGTGGGCCTCGCTGTCTTCCTTGGACATGTAGTGTACGTCGTTTGTAGCTGCCAAAGGTATACCCAGCGAGTTTCCTATCTTTATTGCGCCTTCCAGGAGTTTCACCTGCTCCGGTATGCCGTTATTTTGTACCTCCAAGAAGAAATTTTCCTTGCCGAAGAGTTCCCTGTACATTGCTGCCGCACGTTCTGCATCCTCGGGACGATCTTGCGAGAGGCAATAGTTTACCTCTGACTTCATACAACCGCTCAGGGCAATGAGTCCATCGGAATGCCCTTCCAGTAAGTCTTTATCAATCCTGGGCTTGTAGTAGAAGCCCTCGAGGTATGCGCTTGTGGCAAGCTTGAGGAGGTTTTGGTAACCTGTCTGGTTCTTCACCAGCAGAGTGAGATGATGCAGGACTTCCTTCGACTTTGGATTCTTCTCCAAACGGCCTTCTGGGGCAACGTAGGACTCAAAACCTATTATGGGTTTTATGCCCGCCTGCCGCGCCTTGTTATAAAACTCTATGGCGCCGTACATATTGCCATGGTCAGTCAGGGCCAGGGCACCCATACCCAGTTCCTTTGCCCTGTTAACGAGGTCGTTTATCCGGCAGGCCCCGTCCAGGAGGCTGTATTCACTATGGACATGGAGGTGGATAAAATCAGTACCCATCGCTTTCGGTCACCTTTGAAGTATTATATATGGTGTTGGTAATGAAAAGTCAACCCACATTTTGTATATCGGGTTATCATAGGGAAAAGTGGGGACTTACGGAACACCTTTTTAATCGCCTCAACGGAATTTTAACGCTCAGCCCCTCTTAAAATCCGGCGGCGGTAGTCGGCGCAGTACCTTTCAGGAAGTTTTATGCTTGAAATTCAATCCTAGAGCTGATAACATTTTCTATTCGATATAACCTTCTAAGAGAATAAATTGCGTCCACGCAACGGTCTTTGTTCTGGCTCGCATCAGAGGAGCGGCGAGCGATGTGCGATATTTTGAAAGGAGAAGACAATGCTTGTAGGCTCTAAGGGACTTACTATCATTTCCATCTTAATGGGCCTGGTGGCTATATTCAGCCTGGGCTTAGCAGTTACGGCCATCTCCAAATATCGCACCCAGAAACACCGCGTTGTCGAACTGGAGGAAAGGATACTCCTTGGTAAAGAAGCCATGCTGAAGATACCCCAGGCACAGTTAAAGGCCCAAGAGGAGGCGACCGCAAGACAGGGTGTCGAGAACCAATTGGCCGAGGTACGGGGTGAGCTGGAATCCCTTAAGGGGGAGTACGAAGGATTTAGGCACGAAGCCGAGTTAGTTGCAGTGGCCAAGGTCGCAGGAGAGAGGCTGCTTGCGGAGGCGCAGGTAGAACTCAACATAGCAAAGACCAACTTCGCAGCGGCGGACGAAAGAGCCGCCACCCTCCAGGAAGAGAATGAAAAGTTAGAGAAGAACGTTGCGGCATTAGACCTTGATGTCCGTGCGGCGGAGACCAAGATACGAAACCTTACCAAAGAGCTTAGTGGTGAGACCTCTTCGCTATATCAAGGTACAGAGGAAGCAACCCAGACTGCCCAGGCATCCAGTCCGGAAGATGATACGGTCGTTCATCTCGGGTTTGGGCTTGCAGTCACTGGACATGAGATAACCCCTGGATCTGTGGGCGAGGTAGCGGACCTCAAGGCCAGGGTTATATCGCTCACCAACGAATTAGTATCCATCACCAAGGCAAAGAGTTCTGCTGAGAAGGAAGTAATGGAGCTCCAGCAGCGTCTGGCCGCAAGATAAACAACCCTTCACACAAAGAACCAAGAGCCCCCATCGTCTAGCGGCCCAGGATGCCAGGTTCTCAGCCTGGAGACCGGGGTTCAAATCCCCGTGGGG
>MHZB01000076.1:0-4710 GCA_001828605.1 Planctomycetes bacterium RIFCSPLOWO2_12_FULL_50_35
CTTGAGAGCGCTTTCTCTAATATTTTCTCCATAGTGTAATTCAAAACCAATCCCATCCGGCACTAAACCCATCTTTAAAGCATAGTCATAAAATCGCCGCATGCCGTTTATTTCTTCCTCGTCCAGTTCATACCGTATGCACTGGGTAAGATACCTGATGCACAGTCCCGGCTCAAGTCCCAATCTGCCCGACTCTCTGATTGCAATGGCGTCCAGGTGTTCAAGACCACACTCCTTCGCATCTTGCAGAAGCGGCACAGCTTCATTTAGCACCTCTGCAGAGGTTGATGCCCACACTGCGTAAACAAACGGCAGTCCGGTAAGTTCATCCCACTCTGTACCAAGGTCCAGCGATGGGAGACCGCTGCCCGCCCGCATGGCGCTGTCACCAATCAGCAGAAACGCATCGGCCTGTGGCTCTTCCATGCTTGTACCGCCCTGCCAGGAAAAATATCGCGGGCAGAGACCGTATCTCTCTTTGAGAATGATTCTGGTAAGCGCCACCGAGGTGCGGGAGGATTCGTCCAGTGCGACACTCCGAACATCATCAATATAACCCCTCCTTAAGAATAGTCTGACGCTCTCTACCGGCCCTTTGGATGAGATACTGACGCCAGGGAATATTCTAAGCCCCTTTCTCCTAAAACACTCTACTGTAGGAACAAGGGCCACATCGACAACACCCTTCTCTAATAGGTGAGGCAGCCTGGACGGCACCTCAAACAGTAATTCTACCTTATTGCTAAACCTTTCTAACCCGTAGGTAATGGGTTTTACGTTGAGGTAAGGGACTGCACCTATCTTAAGTTTTCTCGGCATTTACTCTTATTGAGACACAGATGTCCTGTAAGATATTAAAGTGCGCAGTTTATCATATTTGCACTTACAATTCCATGTAACTTTTCGAAAATCTTGAGACTAAGAAGCTTAGTTTTGTATTGACCACGGATACCTGTTTTGATACCATGTGAAAGCTCTGACACAGCAGAGTTAAGGTATCTTATATAAACTAAATGAATAAGTTACTTACACTTACACTGTGCTGGCTATTTCTAACCGCACTAGGTAGCCACATAAACCCCTTATTGGGGGAAGCGCCGCCGGAGACACAGTCTGTATCCTCAACAGACATTGACAGATGGACAAAACAACTCTATTCGTCTGACCCCGCCATACGTAGTTCAGCAGCAATATCTTTGCTAAGGACCGACAACCAAAAAGCTCTGGAACCCCTGCTGAATATACTGAATAACTCACTTGTGGCAACAGTACCACCCCAGAAAAACGACTCAACGGCTGTATCGAACAATGAGGTGCTCATTTCCGTAATGAAGGCCTTCGGTTTCAAGGGAGACGACAGGGCAGTTGGACCTATAATAAACCTTCTCCAAGGCGAAAACCCCGATATAAGACAAAATGCTTGTGAGGCCTTGGGAGACCTTCATTCGTCTAAGGCTATTCAAAAGATGTCGGCCAATCTTCTAAACCCTGGCTTCCCCCAGGAGGGGAGGGTCCTTTTGGCCCAAGCCCTGGGTAAGACAATGGAACAGGAAGCGGTAGGGCCCCTGATCACCGCGTTGAGGGAAACTGCAAGCGTAGAACTTCAAGACACTGCCTTAGAGGCCCTGAGACATATCTCAGGTAAATCATATGGCAAAAACCCATCCGACTGGGAGGATTGGTGGGCAGTAAACCGGCATAAGACACGTGAGGAATGGTTAAGAGATATAGTAACAAAACTTGGGGTGACTAACAAACAACTGCAAGAAAAGAACGAATCGGTAGAAAAAGAGCTGGCCGAAAAGTCCTTGGCGCTCCTGAAAAAAGCTGTGGATAACAAGGACCAAAAAGCACTCGTAGAAGCCATTAGGAGCCAGTACCCGGAAGTTAGGGTTGCTGCCGCAAAGGCATTGGCACAGACGGATAACCCAGAGACTGTGTCTGCCCTGGCGACGGCACTACGGAATGACAGAGAGAAGGATGTCCGGGTGGCTGCCGCCCAGTCCCTGGGGGAATTGGGTGACGAAAGTGCGACAGAATCATTACTGCGCGCATTGAACGACGAGAACGTCTCTGTAAGAGAAAGTGCCGCACGGGCCCTTGCCAACTTTAAAGGCGAAGACGTCGTAAAATCACTTACAGGCCTTCTAAACGAAAACACAACCCCGGTAGCGATAGCGGCTGCAGAGTCACTGGGGCAGGTTGGGAGTGCAAAGGCCGTGGAACCGCTATTAGAACTCTTGAACAATAAGAACGCAAAGGTCCGGGAAGTAGTTGCCATCGCACTTGGAAAGATAAAGGACCCCAGGGCCGTTCCCCCTCTCATCAACAGTCTGAAGGACCCGGAAGAAAGGGTGAGGTGGTATGCAGCCGACAGTCTTGGCAGTATAGGAAGCAGCGAGGGCGTAGAGCCCCTGATAGAACTACTCTCTAAGGGCAGCCCACGCGTCAGGGAATCTGCAGCCACTGCCCTGGGTCAAATCAGAGACGAGAGGGCACTAGAAGCCCTTGTGCATGCAACCGAAGACGCCGACAAGAGGGTGGCAGAACAGGCAGCAGATGCCCTACTGTCCGTAGACATGCAATCATACGAAGCCATGGAATATCTCGCAGATACATTTTATGACCGTACAGACTATAAAAGGGCAATCCAGATACTAAATAAACAGATATCCAAATTTTCCACCTCCGAGACACACAAAGACAAAATCCGTGACAGAAGGCTAAAATTGGCCATTGCCTATCAACAACAAAAGGATTGGCAACAGGCATCTGAACAATACGATATGTTGGTGTCAGAACAGAAGCCCAAGGACTTAAACTTAATGGTCGCCCTAATAGAGTGCTTAAAAGAACTTAAACAATACACCCGCATGTTGGAGCATTACTCCGTTTGGATAAAGGAACAACCTGAACATGCTACTGTGTGGTGGGAGGGGCGTCTGGAGATTATATACACACTCTTTGAGCAGGGAAATCATGAGAAGATACAGAAATTAGTAGATGAATTCCAACTAGAAGACCCGGAACTGGGGGGTCCCCGCCTTAAGAGGCAATTCCTAGAGCTTGCCGAGAGCAGCGCCAGTAAGACGGCCCACGCTCAAATGGGTAGGGCCGCAACCCACATTTTGCCCTAAGGATAATACATGAAGATACTTATCGTAGGTGCAGGAGCAGTGGGTTTCAATCTGGCCAAACAGCTTTCCGGGGAAGGGCACACAGTATCCATAATAGAAAGTGACCCTCAAATATCCCGCAAAATAACCGAAAAACTCGACGTACTTTGCGTGAGCGGAAGCGGTAATTTACCAAGTGCGCTAGAAGAAGCCAGCATAAGAGAGGTAGACATGGTATTGGCCGTTACTGACAGCGATGAGATAAATCTAACCGTGTGCCTGCTTGCGTATTGGTATGGCGTAAAATCCAAGATCGCAAGGCTCCGGAATGAAGAGTTTACTAAAGAAGACTCCATCCTGAGGAAGAACCAGTTTTTTATTGACCGCATTATAAATCCCATACCCATCACCGTCGATTCTATTTTAAAGGTCATAGAGACCCCGGGGGCCACCTATGTCGCAGACTTTGTAGAATCTGATATATTGTTCCGAGGCTTTCGTGTGCCCCCCGACGCACCGATAGCAGGCAGGAAAATAAAAGAGCTTAAAGAGGCAGGTTCCACGGATTCGTTTCTGATCGTCGCAATACAGAGGGGTGACGACATGGTGATACCCCTGGGAGAAATGGAAATATGCCCGGACGACAACATATTTGTGCTGCTGGCCAGGGCAAGTCTGCCATACTTCCTCCCCATGGTAAACCGGCGCGCTACAGAAGCTCAAGGAATTGTCATTTATGGAGCAACCAGCATCGGTATTCAGCTGGCCAACGCCCTGGAAAAGACCGCTTCAACCGTTATACTTATAGAACCCGACAAAGAAAAGGCACAGATGGCCGCATCTAAACTCACCAGAGCCACCGTACTCCATGGACACGCAACCGAGACCGAAATCATCCAACAGGCCACCCTTGAACCTGTAGACTTCTTTATAGGAGCATCCGCAAATGAACAGGACAATATCCTCGCATGCCTCTTGGCGAAAAAACAGTACGCAAAAAAGACAATCGTCATAACACACGAGCCGGATTATGTTCCCATTTTCGGGTCCATCGGCATGGACGTCGTTATTAACCCACGACTCATCACCGTAAGCTCAATCCTGCAGCATATAACCCGCGGCCCCATTCTGGGAGTGGCCAAACTATTCGGTAAGACCGAGGCAGAAGCAACGGAAATGATAGCCGAAAGAGGCTCAGAAGTAGCCGGTAAAAAACTTAGTAAGGTCTCGTTCCCAAAGGGTTCAATAGTAGGCTCTGTCATTAAGAACGGCTCAATGATACTGCCTTACGGTGATTGTGTGATAAGCCCCGGGGACCGCGCAATCGTGTTTTACATGCCAGAGGCAAGAGAAAAGGTACAGGCCCTGTTCACAAAAAAATAGAAGCCAACCCATTTCCTGCCCCAGCCGCCAATTTCACCTTGATTCCTTAGAAAAATGAAACTGTACAGGTAGAATGAACAAATCGTTGATTATATCTGCTGTAGGTGGAATACTCATCCTTTTGGCCGTAGCCATGCTCGTGCCGCTTGCCGTTGCGGTATACTATGGCAACGACGTAGACATACGTGCCTTTCTGTACGCCGTCTTAATC
>MHZB01000076.1:4719-6202 GCA_001828605.1 Planctomycetes bacterium RIFCSPLOWO2_12_FULL_50_35
CGCCGTCTTAATCACCGCCTCCGTCGGCGGTGCAATGAAATCCTTTTTCCGACCGGCACGCTCAGAGCTCACCATACGGGAAGGCTTCGTAACCGTGGTGTCAGGCTGGATTGTATGTGTGTCCTTCGTAGCCCTGCCATATCTGATTTCGGGAAGTATCAATAACATAAGCGACGCTTACTTTGAGGCGATGAGCGGCCTGACCACCACCGGGGCCACGGTCATCACGGACGTAGAGTCGTTGCCTCGCGGCATAATCTTTTGGAGGAGTATGACTCAGTGGCTGGGAGGGCTGGGTATCATAGTCTTCTTCTTGGCCTTCCTGCCCACCACCGGACTCGGCACGCACCACCTTTTCAAAATGGAAATCCCAGGAGGTCCGCTCGCCGATAGGCTGCATCCAAGGGTAGCCGAAACCGCCAAATTACTCTTCGTGATATATATGTCCCTCTCGCTGCTGGAGTTCCTCCTGCTCAGTCTAGGGAACATGCCGATATACGACGCTGCCTGTCACACCTTCAGCAGCGTCTCCACCGGCGGCTTCAGTTCAAAGACTGCAAGTGTAAGCGCCTATCACAGCCTATACATTGAATTGGTCATCACAGTCTTTATGTTCCTCGGCGCCTGCAATTTTGTAATCTACTACCAACTTGCCCGCGGGCGTATAAGACCGGTTTTAAAAAACGTAGAGCTGCGATTCTTCGTAGTTACGCTTATCGTTACCATCACGCTTCTGACAGCTTACCTGTACACCAGCGGCACGCTTGAAGACAATTCCCTGAAGAGAGTCCTGAGGGCAACCGTCTTTCAGACTGTTTCAATAACCACAACCACAGGCTTTACAACCGAAGACTTTGACGCCTGGCCCAATTTCTGCCGCTTTCTTCTGCTGATGATGATGTTCTTCGGAGGCTGCGCCGGTTCAACCTCCGGGGCGGCGAAACACATCAGGATACTACTGCTGCTCAAGTCTACTGCGCGAGAGTTCGTTCGCCTTACAACCCCCAGGGTGATAAAACACGTTAAGATATACGGTACCCCTGTGGAGGAAGAAACCATAACCAATACCTACGGTTTTTTTGTGCTTTATATGGGCCTCTTCGGTGTATGCTCCTTAGTGCTTATAGGCATGGGAGCAGACGTAGAAACCGCCATCAGCGCCGTGGCGGCTAATATGGGAAACGTAGGACCGGGTCTGGGACAAGTGGGCGCATCCATGAACTACGGCGGTCTTGACGTCATACAGAAATGGACGCTAATCTTCTGTATGCTGCTGGGCAGGCTGGAAATTTACAGCGTCATACTGATGTTCATACTGTGGCGGCGCTAGGTGGCCCGCTTCTCTTTTATCTTATCATTCAGCGTCGTAGGGACAGACCTTTAGGTCTGTCCTTCTTGTGGACAGGTCTAAAGACCTGTCCCTACATTTCTCACAACACGTATTCCCCAGTTTAGTGAAAATTCACAAGTGTACAATACACCT
>MHZB01000077.1:0-438 GCA_001828605.1 Planctomycetes bacterium RIFCSPLOWO2_12_FULL_50_35
CGGCCGCTACGCGGGCTTGGATGGCCTGGGCGGCGCATTCTCTCTCGAGGCCAATATCCCGTCCGCGCGGCTGAATGTAGTCCGCGACAAGAATCCGGGCGGCAATTACGTCGAGTGGCTGGAATATACGGCGCCGGCCCGGTACCGCCACTTCGCCGCATTCAATAACGAGGACTATCGCCAGGGACCTGTGCGTGTCCAGCGCAGGGACAAGGTAGTGGAGATATGGAACCTTCTGAAAGACGAAATAATCTATTACCCATCTGTTGAATAAATCTGTATTTTCGTCCATTTCATTTCAGATGTAGGGGCGCGATTTGCGCCTTTAGCGCATCTCCGCCTCTGGCGGAATGTGAAAAGAGACACACCCCTTAACCCCTCTTTTTAGAGGGGATTGAATGAGGTCTCAGTCAGCACAAACCGAAAATGAGAAGCCGT
>MHZB01000077.1:449-7279 GCA_001828605.1 Planctomycetes bacterium RIFCSPLOWO2_12_FULL_50_35
GAGAAGCCGTTTTTATATATTGCGCTGTGTAAGCTTATTTCTGGCCGTTAACGTCGCCTTCAACCTGCTTATCTCGGGGACGATCTGGGCGCGCTTCCACACCGTTGCAGGCCCGGCCGAACCGAACAAAATCGGCCAACTGCTCATGACGTTTACAGGGGTAGAAGGGAAGCCGGAGGAGAAGGAATTTTCCGTTTACTACCCCGGCCCCAACCCTAAAATTCCAGACCCTGTACTCGTTGGGCGTACAGGTCAAGTTGCCGACCTGCCCACTGGCGCTTACGACGTGAAGGTACCTGTACATCCCGCTCTCTGGCTCCGGGATGTAGTAATAGAGGAAGGAAAAACTACTGCTCTCAATGTCGGGGGGTACGGCCGCATCCTCATCAATGAGAAAAACAGCGACAACAAGCCGCTGGAACAAAGCTTTTATGTATACACACGTGACGGTAAAAGGGAATTGGTGATAAATGGGACTTCCAACAAACCCTCCGAGTACGTCCTGGCAGGCGCATACGACATCGAGGTAGATTCCGACCCCCGGGTCTTTCTTGAGGCCGTCGAGATAACGGCAGGCCGGGACAAGGTCATAGACATGCCACAGACAGGCAGACTCGACGTTCGCGGGGAGAACGCCCTGGGTGAGCCGCTCAGGGTCTATGTCTTTTCCATCTATAAACCGGGGGAAAGGATGTTCCCTGCCGCAGAAAGCTACGTAAATAGCCCAAAAGAATTTCAGCCAGGCACCTATGACATAAAGGTGGATTTAGAACCCGCGGTCTGGTACGAGGCGGTGGAGATAAAATCCGGAGAGAAAAAGGTTATAGACCTTCCCAAGCTGGGGAGGCTTGAAGTCCGGGGAAAAGACGCCGCAGGCGAACTGCTCAGCGGCTACCGTTTTTATGTATATCTGCAGGGGAAAAGGGAAGAGGCGGTGGCCATCGGCGACGTAAATATACCCAAGAACCTGCTCCCCGGCACGTACGACATAATGGCGAACACAGAACCAAAGGGGGTCTGGTTTGAAGGGATAAAGATAAAGGCCGGAGGCAGCGAGGTTATAGACCTCCCCGCGCCGGGCGCGCTTATAGCCGAAGGGAAAGAGGCCCCCGCTGAGCAACCTGCGGCCGACATTCCGGGCGGGCAGGGAAGGATTGAGGTCCTGGGGAAAGACGCCTTGAGCCAGCCTTTCGGCCTTGACGTTGATTTTTATGTCTATCCGGCGGGAGAGAAAAAACGGCAGGCCGCGTACGGCAAGGTAAAAGAACCACTGAACCTGCCGCCGGGAACCTATGATATCAGGGTAGATTTCCTGCCTGACATCTGGTTCGAGTCGGTAGAAATTATCGCGGGGCAGAGCAAGGCAGTCGAACTACCCCCGCTTGGGAGACTGGATGTTAAAGGGAAGAACGCCCTCGGCGAGGAGTATGACGGCACTTTCTACTTCACTGTCTATGAACGTGGGGAGAGAGAAAAGCCGATTAAACGCCGGTATGTAAATTACTACAAAGACCTGCCGCCACGCACCTATGATGTGATGGTAAATTTAAATCCCGAAGCATTGTATGAGGGAGTCGAGATAACCGCTGGCAAGAGTACCGTGATTGAGCTGCCCCCGCCCGGAAGGCTTGAGATTTGGGGGACCAATGCCGAGGGGGGTCCAACCAGCATCCCGTTTACCGTCTACGCACGTGGAGAGAGAGAAAAACCCGTTACAGAAAGCTATGTGAACATACCCATAGAGATACAGCCGGGCGTTTACGACATCAAGGTGGCTTTGGAGTCCGGCGAGGTATGGTTTGACGCAGTGGAGATAATATCACGACAGAGCAAGGTAATAGAACTTCCCCCACCGGGGAGACTTCTTGTCTTTGGAAACGATGCCGCCGGCAAACCGCTTGCTGCGTCCTTTACCGTTTATACCGGCGGAGAGAGGGGGAAAAAGGCTACAGTCCGACAGGTGAATGAGACCGTAGACCTGCCTCCCGGAATCTATGACGTCAGGGTGGATTTAGCGCCTGAGGCATGGTATGAGGGAGTCAAGATTGCCGGAGGACAGCTCACGGCAATTGACCTGTCCAGACCGAAAACACAGGAGATTCCCGCAAAAGAGGTCGTGCCCAAGGAGAAGGTCGTCAAGGAAGAGCCTCCCGCCGCCGGCCCTGCAGGCCCGCATGGAAGTATAGAGATTCGGGGAAATGATGCGGCAGGTAAGCCGCTCAGCGTCGGCTTTTACGTCTATAAACACGGCGACAGGGAAAAAATAATAGAAAGCGGGACGATAAACATAGTAAAAGGCCTGCCGCCGGACACCTATGACATCATGGTAAATTTGACCCCAGAGATCTGGTACGACGGGGTCGAGATTGCCGAAGGTCATGCCAAGGTAATAGACCTGCCGCAGACAGGCAGACTGGTGGTTCAAGGAAAGGACGCCGCAGGCGAATCACCTATGATTGGTTTTCGTGTCTATGCCAGTGGAGACAGGGAAAAAATAATTGCAAGCGGCAATACGTGGACAATCGCACAAAGGACCGAGGAACTGCCGCCGGGGACGTACGACATAGAGGTAGAGTCTAAACCACCGGTTTGGTACGAGGGGGTGGGGATTGCCGTAGGCCACACCAAGGTGGTAGACCTGCCGCAGACCGGGAGGCTGATGGTTCAAGCAAAGGACACTGTTGGTTTTAAAGTCCATCCCAGTGGGAACAGGGAAAAATATATTGCGCATGGCGACACAGGGTCAATTGCAGCCATGACCGTGGAACTTCCGCCGGGGACATATAACATAAAAGTAGAATTCGACGCCCTTACCTTCGTATGGTATGAGGGAATTGGGATTTCCACTGGTCAACATACCAATGTAACCGTAATGGACCCGTCCCAGACAGGCAGTCTGGTAGTTAAAGGATTGTCCATGACCGCCTTTGATGTCTATGCCGGCGGAGACAGGAGTAAACATATTGCGCACGGCAATACATGGGCAGCCGAAGAGGACACCGTAGAACTACAGCCAGGTACCTATGACGTCAGGATAAATTCAACTCCAGAGACATGGTATGAGGGGATTGAGATTACTGCGGGTCACACCAATGTAATAGACCTGCCCCAGACAAAATAAAGGTGGGCGAGATGACGGAATACAAGTTGAAGTTAGACAAAGAATAACATCCCCATATTTTTAGTGGAACCTTGGGAATATATGTATAATTGGCATCCCGAATGGAACGAGACCTCTGCAAAAGTAGTCTAATCATCAATTTAGGGGTAGTCGCAGGCTTTAGCCTGCGTTATACGCACCCTAAAGGGTGCGGCTACATTTTACACCTTCAATTTCTGGTACTTTTGCAGAGGTCTCGGAACGAAACAACTAAATAATAATCTCCAAGATATCGATTTTTGAAATTATCAAAGGTAAATGGTCATGAAGATATTTAACAAATCCTGGGTGTGGGGGACGGTTGGCGGTCTTGTTGTCGCAGGCTTAATCGCCGTTATGTCTCTCACCGGTCTTGCGGAAAAAGCTGGTTTGGAAGGTGTGATTAACTTTCTAAGTGCCCTTCCTGTTTTTTTGGTGATGAAGCTGTGGCCGGAGGCGCCAGAATTTCTTACTGTGATAATACTGTTCCTTTACTGGACTGGACTGGGAGCTCTGGCGGGATGGGCCATCGGAAAAGGAAGAACCTGGAAGATAGGACTTGCCATTGGCCTGCTCGTCCTCGCCTTCGCCCATTTCTGGGCCAAATCAAATATAGAACTCCAGTTAGAGGGTGCTGCCCGGGCATTTGAGCTTTTTATCCGGGATATCGAACGGTCACTGCAAGAGGGGGCGAAAAAATAAACGCACTAAAGCGTCCTAATATAAACTAAAGCAGGTTGTAACAAAACCGCCTTTAAACTGAATAGATAAGAATTCCCCTCACACTGGCCTCCAAAACCGCAGTTCACTTACTATTATTCCCTTGTACCACACAAATGTATTAAGTCTATAAACAAAAAAGGCGTGGGAGGTTTTTTAAAACCTCCCACGCCTTCTACATTTCATCTAAAAATATAACCTACCAGCCAGACGGGAAAAAACCGCAAGCCTTACTACTTTGCGTCTTCGTAGAGGCTGTGGTGCTCCTTCCACTCCTTGCACTCGAAGTTGGCGTCGCCGTTTCCACTGGCTATCTTCATCCGGCAATCAAGCACCGGGGCATGATGGCCGCTGACGTAGACAGGTAACGTGCTGTCCACAAGGCCATACTCTGCATTCCAGGGGAAACATCTTACCTCATATTGCTTGCCCGTATCGGGTACATTGATGCTGCAGCCGGCGCCGGTGCTATCTATGCATACATAGGTAGGATCGATGCTATTCTGTACCCTGGCGCTGAACTCGGCGGGGGCACCCTTGCCTGTATCCTTATTCACCAGCTTACACTTTATACCTGCAACCGCCTGGTCACTGAAGGAGTACGACGCTACAGAAAAGCACACTAAACCTCCCAGGACCACGGTTCCCACCATCTTTAACAAACTCCTCATCTTGTTGAACCCTCCTTTCTCAGCTAGGCATTGTTACCCTAACGTAAGTCCCCACAAAATTTGACAAGGAATGATACCTAATATGTCCGGATAATGTCAAGGAAAATATAGAACCCGTTCGTCTAATTTCACTTGACAGCCCAGGTTTTTGATTTAAGATGCCTATAAGGTCTTTGGGGCCCTATTCTTATCAGCAGGTATGCACCACTTACCGGAGTTGTGTTTTTAGAGGTAGAGATACAAAAACCCATTTTAACCTTGCATTCGTTCATTTCTGCCATTTTAGAAACGAGAGGTTTTCCTGTGAACATGATATCCAAATACATCGTTACAGTTGCCGTATCTATCCCGACCCTGTTGTTCACCCCTAATCCAGTTTTCTCCGCTGAACAGACACAGGCACAAGCACAGGGCGATGAGGTTGCAGCCGTTGTAAACGGTGAAAACATCTATAAGAGTGAAGTAGAAAAGCGCCTAAACAGGTACAAAGGCATAGACCCTTCCATGTTGCAAGATGCCAAGAACGAGATTCTCGATGAAATGATTGTACAACTCGTTATAACACAATTCATTGGAAAAGAAGGGATTCAGGTGGATGAGCAGCTGGTAGAAACCGCTGTCAACGACTTACAGGAAAACACAAAGAAAAACCCCAAAACTGCGGGACAGCCGCTGGAAGACATCCTGGCAGGTTTTGGCACCAGCGTAGAACAACTAAGGAGAGAGATAAGAAACTCTGTGGGGCTGAAGAATTACTTTGGTCAACAGGTTAATGATGCCGTACTCACGGAATACTTTAATGCAAACAAGGCAGCCTTTACCGGTGAGGAGGTAAAAGCCAGTCATATCCTTATTGACACGAGAAACCTCAAAGCAAAAAAAGATTATGCCATAGCGTTTGACAAGATACACAAACTAAAGGAACAGTTGAACGGTGGGGCAAATTTTGAGGAACTCGCCAAGGCGAATTCAAACTGCCCTTCCGCCAAGAACGGCGGCGACCTGGGCTACTTCCCCAGGAAAGGAGTAATGATAGAGCCCTTTGCCGAGGCGGCCTTCGCTTTAAAGGTTGGAGAAATAAGCGAACCGGTTCAAACACAGTTCGGTTTCCACATCATAAAAGTTACGGACAGGAAAGAGGGAAAACCGGTGGCACTTGAGGCGGTTAAAGAAGAGGTAAAGGAGAGCTACATCGAAGACCAGATACAGGACCTCATAGAGAAACAGATGACCGCGGCCAAAATTGAAATAAAGGGCGTTAATTAATCGAGCCATTGCAAATCCTGCATGACCGTCATTCTGAGTGAGGTGCTGGATTCTCCGCCTCACTCAGAATGGCGCACAGCATTAACACAACCCCTAGCAGAACCCGTTAATCGCTTACAACCTCCCCGTCATTAAACGTCCGGACATTGATTCCCTGCTTATTCATCTTCAGGAAAAGCGCACCGGCCTCATGTGTCCGTAGTGTCAAACTTCCTTCAGGTCTCTGAGCAGATAAATCCTCGGTAGAGTCTGTACTGACCAGTATATACTGCGGTCTTACGGCTGCGTACAATTTGGCAACGTTGCTGATATACCCGCCGTGATGCGGCGACTGAACAACGTCGGCTTTCAGGTCATATCCCGAATCCAGCAGAACCTCTATGCCCTGCTCCTGTATGTCTCCGCACAGGAGAACGCCTCTTCCCCCGTATTCTATCATCAGCACACAGGAGGTGTCGTTGTGTGAAAGCCCGCCGGCATTGCCCGGCGGATTAAGAACCTTCACGCTGACATCCCCCAAACCATCAAGCTCTGCCCCCCTTTCGACAACCTCGACAGGAACATCCTTATCGGCCAGAAACCCCAGGAGTCCACGCGCATCCGGCGAGTGAAAGAGCTGTCCGTTTACCAAGACCTTACGGACACGAAACCTTTCAATCAAAGACGGCAGCCCGTTATAGTGGTCCGCATCTATATGAGATATAACCGCTGCGTCAATCGTACTGACACCCGTATGCCACAGAAATGGTGCGATGACATTCTTTCCCACATCAGACTGTCCCCGCTTCCCGGCGTCATAAAGTATATTCTTACCATTGGGCGATTGTACGAGCGCACAGTTACCATGCCCCACATCCAGACACGTAAGCCGGAGCGCACCACCACCCTCAGTCAACGCACCCGTTATACGACCATAAACATATATATTGCCGACTACAAGACATATACCCACGGCGTAGGCAAGCCTTAACCCCACTGCTCCTCTTAACATGAACAGTGCAGCCAGGGCATATAACCCAATAATCCACGGCCAG
>MHZB01000077.1:7302-13794 GCA_001828605.1 Planctomycetes bacterium RIFCSPLOWO2_12_FULL_50_35
AACCCAATAATCCACGGCCAGGAAGGCGCCGGACTATAAAATGAACACCCGGGAACGGAGGCGGCGAAGGCGATTACGACCTTTATTGCCGTATTGCAGGCGCCGGCCACGTAGGCAACCGGTGTTACCAGCAGAGGAGAAATAAGACCCAGGGGCAGCATAATAAACCCGCATACCGTAACTACCCATACCAGCGGGAAGATAATAACACTGAGCGGTGCGCCCAACGGCACAACTCGATGGAAGTAGTATAGTATAAGCGGAGAGGTCGCTATCCAGGCCCCCAGCGAGACGCAGATACTCATACGAAGATATAACCACAGCTTACGATACAGGTGTGAGTGTTCCTCTTCCGACTGAAGCCGCTCCACAAGGATTGAATCGCCCCAGAATAAAGCCTCTATCCCTGGGCCTAAATAAACTATTCCCAATATCCCTGACACAGACAGTAGAAAACCCACGTTAAACAGGTCAGAGGGATTCCAGATGAGTATGATTATCACTGCGGCTGCAATACCACTTGCAAAGTCCCACTGTCTCCTTACCAGATAGGCGCCAAATACAAAAATCACCATCAGCGCCGCCCTGAGCACGGGTGGTTCCAGCCCCGTTAACAGTGCATAAGTACTGGTAAGAACGATTATCAGAAGAACGGCAATCCTCTTGGGAACCTTGAGTATAAGTAAGAGGGGATATACCGACAATACGAGTATACCAACCTGTAAGCCGCTGATGGCGAGAAAATGCAGCGTGCCCGTATTTATAAGGTCTTCTATCACATCCCTGGGAATCTCCTCCCGGCTGCCGAGAACGAGTCCGGCCAGGGTGGAAGCACTATCGGGGAGGGCGGATAAGTGAATGACGTCAATAAGTCTTTCCTTAAGACCGTATACCTTGCGGGAAAAACCATTACCGCAACCTTCCGCGATTACCGTCACATTGTTGGCAGTCTCTACGTCCATTACTGCACGGACGCTGGGCATCTGCCTTTGGAGATACAGCCGATAGCTGAACTGCCCTGGATTGCCGGGTACGTGAGGGATGAAAACCTTGCCCAAGACCTCCACCCTCTGGCCGTGTCTGTATTGAGGACTATCCGCACCATATATATTGACCAGTACCACACCCCCTACTTTATGCCACCCAGTTGCGCCCTCCACCTCTTCCACCCCTATCGGAAAGCGGACGCGGGTCTCATTCGTCTCTACCTGCCCCCAAGGTAGGGAAAGTGGAGCCATTTGGTGTTCGGCTGGCATGTCAACAATAACGCCGCGGAGCCGCATCAAGCGCTTATCCTCCGTAACCAGATTTACTATGTGGTCTGCGGGATAAATGTAAGACCTAACGTGGTGATAAGAAGCGCCTGCCCAAAATGCCGCCATCAGACAGACAGCCATGTACACGAGACCTGACCGCCGCACAAACATGACACCCCAACAGAGGGCAAGGGAACCGGCAGTAAGACCCAGGAGCAAAAGGAAGGGCAATTGAACTGAGCTGTCCCAAAAAATCCCTGCAGAAAAAGCCAGGACTATAAAGAGGAGCGGACGGTGTTTCATGCGAAATCCCTTGAAGGGATAATAGGCGGTTTAGGGCGCAGTGTCAAGTGTGAGGCTGTTGCCGAAGTATGTGTAGGGACAGCCCTCGTGGCTGTCCGAGAAATTGACCCCTTTCCTGGATTCTTGCATGACAAGGTGTTTCAGGTCTTTCTATGAGGCTATAAACTTCTAAGTTGACTTTCCCCATACATCAGGTGTATCATACCCAAGGTGAAGGCCAGGCTTGTATGGTACGATAAAGTTCACGACAGAGAAGATAATATCAGGGAGATTAAGATATGGAGAGTCAAGTCCACCCCTGACAAGCCTCATGGTTACAAGTATTCTCTGGTCTACATTGTTAATGGTCGGAGGGTTATAGGCTACGACAATGCAAAGGGTAAGGGAGACCATAGGCACTACGAGGACCAATATAGAGCCTTACAGGTTTGAAGGCGTGGATAAACTAATAGAGGACTTTTATTCAGACATTCAGAGATACAGAGAGGAAATATTGTGAGGGTAAAGAGAGTAAGAATAGGGATAAAGAGTACCTGGGAGGCACTCCAGGACTTTGCCAAGACCTGCAAGGCCATAGAGAGGGGAGAAAAGGTCAAGAAACATGTAGGAGTCTACTTTGAGGATACGGAGGCATTCAGAAAGGCCCTGACCTCTAAGAGGCTAGAACTCCTCCGCCTGATAAGGAAACACCACCCTAAGACCCTATTCCAACTCTCCAGGCTGGCCGACAGGGACATGAAGAACGTGGCCCAGGACGTAAAGCTATTAGAAAATCTTGGCCTGGTAACTACCAGGAAGGAAAAGACAGGCAGAAAAGGGATATCTCCCTCTGTGGACTACGACGCCATTGAACTGATGATAGCGGTTTAGAGAGACAGGGGGAGTAACTTCCCTTGAAAGCGAAAGCCGGGATAGGTCATCCGCCTGAGGCGGAACGGTCAAGGCGTGGCCTTGACCTACCCACTCTGGCATGACGCCCCCGGCGCAAATCTTTAATGTAGCGTGCGAGCTTGCTCGCACGTCACCGTGGTAGAAAGCGGCCACGCTACATAACGGATTAGATTCTTCGCTTCGCTCAGAATGACAACTTTATCTTGAGAAACCTTTCCGAGTGCTCGATTTTCATAAAATTTAAAGGTGTTGACAATCCTCCCCTTTAGTAGTAAATTTCTTCTAAATATAGTCTATCTGAGTAATTAACCTGCGATTAAAACATTTTATAGCGTATCACTTGTGTTTCCCAGGTGGAGGCATATAAGAATGGGCAAAACAAGGTTAAGAGGTATCCTGCCAGTGCTCCGAAAACTTATCTTATTTATTCTCTGCTCATCTGTCCTGTCTTTTGTACTCTTTACGTGTGTGAGTTATGCCGGCTTATTTAGCAGTGAGAAATCTACTGAGGAGATAGCCAGGGAATACGGACAAGCGGTGGTTTTTATAACTGCCTTTGATAAAGATGGCAAAATCCTTGGGGAGGGCAGCGGATTTGTCGCAGACCCCAAAGGTATCATTATTACAAACCACCATTGTATAGAAGGGGCTGACACTGTAAAAGTCAGGCTCACAAACGGGGCTTATTATGATGTGGAAGGGACATTGGGTGTTGACAAGGATTGGGACATTGCGATCCTGAAAATAAAGGCCAAGAACCTTCCCTCTGCGCCTCTTGGCGATTCAGATAAATTATCGGTGGGAGAGTGACAATTACGATGGATATACCGTCAAGACATTAGAGAGGATTGCGGAGGCCACAGGGACTAGGCTACACATAAGTTTTGATGATGTTGATTAAGGTGTGGCTAGTGAGTGTATTTTAGCCAGAACGATCTTGCCCTCTTGAGCTAAAAGGGTGAGGTATGATTTTGGGATGTCACCATTATTACGCTACATGCAACGTGCGTGTTTTCACATCGTAAAAGAGGCGTGCATGGCAATTACTATGCGGGCATTGTACATGGCCCGATTTTTCGCAATGTAAAACACTTATTGGTTTGTCGCAGAGGGGACATTTTATTATCGTGCCCTGTGGTAGTGTTGCCTCTTCTTCAATCACGGCACCTTTGTTCCCATCGAGTGACCCTGTAGCTTTTCCTACATTTGAATTTCCAGTTGATACATCAAACTTACGAGAGTGCTTGCCGGCGGTAACCAATATTGCATCTGTTGAGTGTTTAGATTTGACTAAACTCATAACAGCGCCAGTAATTCCCCCAATAAGACCCGCTAGCATCACACCTTCCACAAATCCAAATGAGAAACCGCTATGGTCCCTTAACCATATCCATGTAAATACTCCAGTTAGAAACACCAACCCACTTATCCCGGATACCCACACATTCTTAGACCGAGAGCTGTAAGAAACATGATTAACTCCTCCACCCTTGCCACCTTTGCCTATAGTGAAGAATACTATCGCAAGTACTAATGCAGAGAAAGCCGAGGCAAGGAAAGCATATTGAAGCCCAATAAGGAAGATTCTGGCTTCAACACCGAGCTTTAGATATGAATATGTGTTAAAACCTTCCTCCAACCCAATCCCCATGCCAAATGCAAAAGTAACGGCGGGGACAAGAATCCAAGCTAATTTCCACCTGAAACTCATTCTGGATGGTTTGGTTTCTACCCTACTCGGTTCCATATGCTTCCTTTCGAGGTACTAAGTGATTTTCCTTTTCTTATTTAATGTTGTTGTCTTTATGGTGACACGAGCTTTTGGATACCCACCGTAACTCCAATTCTAAACGCAAAACCAGCGGTTGCTGACTCTAGTTTAAACGCCTCCCATCCCAGCTTTTCTCGTGCCTCTTCGCTCATATTGTCGAACCCTAACAATTTATTCTCTAATACTACAAGCTCTTCCTGAAACCTTCCTAAAATAGTTCCCCAGGCCTCAACTCTTTCTTCAACGGTACTTTTCAAACCACTTAGTTCCGTTGGTATTCGTCCATCCGTTTCCGCTCTTATAATTATAATTGATGTATCTTGTATTAAGTCCCTAGCAGATGATAGCATTCTGCTTATCGCTGTCATAGTATATTCTTCAACCTCTTCTTGGCGGTGTTCTGGCGAACTTGCAGGCTGGCTGTTCCAAAACTGGAAAGAGTCTAGGAACCTCTGGGGTATCGTAGAGTCGATTTCCTGCACCGGAGAAGTTACGGCGACCGAATACAGTCGGTTTTCAACTAGATAGTATCTGCCCCAACTGATAACCGTATATTTAGAACCTTCGCACTTGACCTTTATTTCTCTTCCGGGATAGCCATTAAGCGAAATTGATTTTTCGCTTAACAACGTTGCCTTCACGATACGTTGCAGATTCTCCAAAGCTCCATCACGCGCGCCATCTAGCAGCACACTCACAGGAACAGTCTGAACACCCGCATAGGGATAGTCACAATAACCAACACAAAAAAAATGTTTCTCGCCTGTTACCATGAAGATATGCAGTTTGAGTTGGCCTATTGGGCTGTTAAGGGTCTGAACCTCTTCGGCTGGTTTATTAGGAAACCAAGCTGAGAATCTCCCTTCAGATGAGCTAAACTCCTCCCGAGAACCGCTAGCATACCCTATTGAGGTAGTGGTACTAACTAAGAAAAGTATAGCAAGGAAAGTTGATTGTCTCCTTAGCATGGCTTTCGCTCTCTATCCCATGCCATGAGAGGCCGTAGGAAGAAGCATCTCCTTATTGATTCTCTTACCCGCCAGTACCGCTACCCAATTCTATAGATTATTAGCCTGTCTGGGGAATTGTGGCGATAAAAACATATCTAGACTTCTTTTTTGAGCTGTACTGAGGTATCGATTGTTCGTTTCGGTTGTGCTTCTCAGAGAGGCTTTTCTGTCGTGAGAATCTACTACTAACAGCAGGGGCTGTCAAGTATAATTGCACAGGTTTGTTGACGGGTGGGGATAGGGAGTGCACCCTGATAAGTGGCAATCACACCACCACCTGCCCTACCCTTCGCCCTGGAGACTATGGGAGAGTGGACATGTCATCGCCTGCCAAAAAACAAGCAAACCTGATAAATAGTATCCTTGAGCAACTCGCAAAAGAGTTAGGGCTTAAATCCTTCACAAGGGTAAAACCAGTAAGCGCTCCAATCCTTCCTAAAGCAAAACTTATAAGCGGAAAAGACTCTAATAAAACCCTGAAAGACCCTAATTATTTTCCTGAAAATTTTAAACTAATCTCCTTAGACACAGTGTACCGTGTTGACGGGAAAACTCCAATTGAGACCCAAAAAGACATAAAAAGGTTTGTTGACTATATTCTCCAGAAGTACCGTTCTGCCCGTTATACATCTAAGGGAATATTTGAGAAGGCTTGCTGCGAGCTCGTGAAAGCAAATCCCCATTTTCCTAAGGACATAAAAGACTTCCTTGCTAGACCAGAGATAAATGTAGCCGCACCCTGGTGGAAGAGAGTCAAAAGATATTTTGTAAAGCATTATATACAGTTTATTCTTGCTATACTTGGATTTATAGGTTCGATAGCTGGACCAATAATTGTGTTCGTTATACAAAAGAAGTTGGGGGATTAAGAATAGAAAAGAGGAAAACCTTGGAGTCCATTGGTCCGCCAGAGGCGGACAATGGGCATTTAAGACACACACCCCTTTCTCCCCTCGTAGGGGCGAATCTGCGTGTTCGCCTTGGGCAGACACATAGGTCTGCCCCTACAGGGGACGGGGGTGTGTTAAAACGCAGGCTAAAGCCTGCGGCTAGTCTAATCATCAACTTAAGGGTACTTTTCCAGAGTTCTCATCCTGAGTTAATGCAGGCAAGGCTGCAAGTTTTTACCTCCCCGATAACATTCCCTTTATCCTGTTTGTAAGCTCCCAGGCCTCTTTCAGGTCTTGAGCAAGCTCCTGGTAGGAATATTCAATGAGCGGGCCGCTGGGATAGCACTCCTGCACGTAATACCTGGTAATCC
>MHZB01000078.1 GCA_001828605.1 Planctomycetes bacterium RIFCSPLOWO2_12_FULL_50_35
TGTCCCAGCTTCATGACAAGAATGCCATCACCTATCTCGACGGTTCTAATGCTCACCAGGCCATTCTTCTGGTCGTAATCGAGGGCGTATTTTACCGTGACCTCCTGGTCGTCGTACTGAATGGACTCGACCACGAGGTCCAAATCAGCAATCCTGGAGACACCCGTTAACGTAGTCGTGTCTCCAAACATACCCCGAATCTCAGTATCGCCGGTAAGGTCTCCGGTAATTACCACCCCGGCAAGAGACCTGTATTTATCTCTAAATTTGACTATCAATTCTTCAAGTGGTGCTGACAGGCGAACCTTGGCACTGAATGCACCATCGGCATGTACCTCACCTGACAAGGCCAGGTTTATACCATCGATGCCCAAATCCAATCTTTGGACCTTCACAAGCCTCTCCCCGTGGTTTATTCCTACTTCATAAGACACAGAGGCCTTGGCCGCTTGAATGGGTTCACCAGATAAACTGATAGCTTGCAGATACAGGTTATTGCTGCTTGCCGTTCCATTCAGAAGCATTGAGCCTTCAGGCTGAACACGGACTTTGGCCTCCGAATCCAGAGTCCCGCTTATCCTGACGTCATCTGGTAGGGCCAGTACGGCACCAAGCCTAGCCAGTATCTTCCCGAAATCAACCTTAACTACACTCGCAATGATTTCAGAATCCGGTTTGTTTAGTCCGCTCAGGTTCAATAAAATCTGAACGTCTGCAAACCCAGACTTGAAAGCAAGCTCACCCACAAGAGGCGTAAGTCCTGCAGAATCAAACCCTTGCACAGAGCCTGATATAACTGCATGGTCCTTATCGTCACCACCGATTATGTCGCATTCGCCGTTAATCCGGGCCGTACTTCCCGGTCTCAAACCAGTCAACGTCAGGTTGAAGGTCTCTAGCTTTGTTGATTGTCCGCTGGCGAGGTCGGTAAATATAAACGTCCCGTTATTGATATGAGCCTCTATTATGTCAGGAAGGTTCTCATATATTTCAGTGAAGGTATATCTGTCCCCGGAGAAGTCAGCCAAAGCGCCTATAACGCTACCCGCCGCCATTAATTTAGATGGAATATCCAGTCTGGATTCCTTCTGGTTCTCAGGTACTTCCCTGTGAATTGTCATCTCCGGATGGTTCACCACCAGGTGCTGGATAATCAGCTTATCTTTTAGAAAAGGAAGGATGGCAAACTTGAGGTGAACACTATCCGCCTTTAGGAGGGGCTGCTCGTATTCCGCGTCCTTTATGAAGAGATTTGATATTTCTACGCCACTTTTCCATCCGAAGAAGATCTTTCCTGCCTCTACCTTTCCTCCGAACTCTGTCGCAAGTTTTTTCTTAATGATGCCGCTTACAAACAAGTTCGGGTAAAAGGCCATAATTAAAACAAATATCAGTATAGGACCGCCAAGTCCGCCGCCTACAGCTACAGGTAATAACTTCTTTAATCTCATTATTTGTCTTCTTTCAGGAGTGCATTTCCCTCTGTAACAACGTCAAAAAATGCACCTTATACTTATCAAAGGAGACAGGAAATTTTTTATCCTCCCGCCTGATGCGGACGGTGCACTGAGAGAGAAGAAATATTGGGAGCAGGCGTTTCAATTTTCAGGGGTTTTTCTTTCCCGGGCTATTAATTCAGTGTATATATTTGACTCTTTATCAGCCTCTTCGTATTTTCCCAGAGAATTATATATAACCTTAAGCCAGTAATGGGGTTCCGGAAGATTAGGGTCAAGCTCTACAGCTTTCTGAAATTCCTCCTTAGCCTTTTTGGTCAGCCTCTTACTGGCAATAGTAGGCGTGCCTATATCCTCCGGTCCGTCCCATTCAATCCCCCTTCTAAGGTAGGCAAGCGCCAGATTATAGTGAGCCTGTGCATTCTCGGGGTTTTCCCCAACTCTCTTTTGCAGACTGGCTATGTTTCCAGGTGTGCCGCAGGAAACAAGAAATAGCACGGTGGTAGCGGCTAGAATTGTCAGATATATTCTCATTGTAAAGTTGCCACTTTTCGGTTTTTCAGCGTTTTAGCAGATAAACCTTTTCCCGATTCAAACTTGAGGTCTATAGCCTTTTTCCAGGGATAGAATTTAGCCGCAAAGTCATAAAGTATTCTTATCCACAGGGATTCGCCCATAACGGGATTGGTCACTCCAAGGGTGGTCAGCTTTTTGCTTCGTTGTAGGTTCAGTAAGGTGCCGCCAAGGTCTGAAAAAATCATTAAGCATTATTGCCCAGGCATTTTGCCGCATTTAAAATAAACTCATCAAATATTATATGCCGTGCAACCGGATGGTCAACCACAAAAGGGGTGTATGGCCTCCTACGGTGCAACAATAGTAACATGGTCAGTTAATAGACGCCCGAGAAACCACACACAATTGTCATTCTGATGGAGTGAAGCGACCGAAGAATGACAAACGGGCGGGGACGGGCCCTATCCCCACAAAATGTCCTGTAGCTGCCCGATTTACCTAACACGTCTGGTGTAGCTGCCTATCCATCGGACTGCTACGATGCCCATAAATGGGACAATCCCCGGTCTTTTTGTGGGGGCAGAGTTTATCTCTGCCCGTGCAGACTTCCTATAAAGGTAATTTTGCCACACCATTGTTTTGGATTTGAAATCCCTCTCATAGAACGGTATAAAGGATGGTGCGGTATCGGGAGAACAAGATGCGAAAAGACGGCGTATTAAATTCAACCACAATATTGTCCGTAAGACGTGACGGCGTCGTGGCCATAGGCGGGGACGGTCAGGTGTCCATGGCAAACACCATACTCAAACACGATGCAAAGAAGATCCGCCGGCTCTACCACGATAAGGTGATTGTCGGCTTTGCAGGTGCCACCGCAGACGCCTTTGCGCTGATGGAACGATTTGACGCGAAGCTGGAAGAGTTCCAGGGTAATGTCCTTAAAAGCGCCTACGAACTGGCCAAGGACTGGAGAACAGATAGGATACTCAGGAGGCTGGAGTCTCTCCTTGTGGTGGTGGATAAAAACACTTCTCTGCTTATATCTGGCAGCGGCGATATAATCGAACCAAGCGATGGTATAATAGGCGTGGGGTCAGGCGGGCCCTACGCAATCGCAGCCGCCAGGGCACTGCTCAATAATACCGACTTGACCGCCAAGGAGATAGTACAAAAGGCGCTGGAGACGGCGGCGGATATATGCGTGTTCACTAACAAAAATCTTGTCATTGAGGAGATAAAGTAGTGCAGGAACTTACTCCACGCCAGGTTGTGGCCGAGCTGGATAAATACATAATAGGCCAGAAAGACGCCAAGAGGGCTGTGGCAGTTGCCATAAGGAACCGCTGGAGGAGGCTCCAGCTCGAGCCTGGGTTAAGGGAAGAAGTTTTGCCCAAAAACATTATCATGATAGGGCCGACAGGCGTAGGGAAGACGGAGATAGCCCGCAGACTGGCGTCCTTGGTAAAGGCCCCGTTCCTGAAGGTCGAGGCCTCCAAGTACACGGAGGTGGGCTACGTGGGCCGGGACGTGGAATCCATGATTAAAGACCTGGTAGAAATCTCCGTCAACATGGTAAGGAACGAGAAGATAGAAGAGATGCGCCCTGTGGCAGAAAAGAGGGCAGAGGAAAAACTGCTTGACCTGCTTTTGCCGCCACCGCCCGTAAAAGAGAGGGTGGAAGAAGGCGAAGAGGTGGAAGAAATCCGCCATACGGAGACACGGGAAAAGTTCAGGAAAATGTTGCGGGAGGGCAAGCTCGAGGACCGCACCATAGAAATTACCGTGCAGGATAAACCCATGATAGTGCACGGCATGATAGCCGGTACGGAAGACCTTGGCATGGATTTCCAAAATATGCTGGAGAGGATGCTTCCTTCACGTACGCAGACAAAAAAACTATCCGTAAAGGAGGCCCGCCAAATCCTTATCCTGCAGGAGGCGGAAAAGGCCATTGACAAAGAAAGGGCTGTCCGAGAGGCAGTGGAGAGGGCAGAAAACAGCGGGATAGTATTCATAGATGAACTGGACAAGGTTGCAGGGAGAGAGACGGGACACGGTCCGGACGTCTCCCGTGAAGGGGTTCAACGAGACCTGCTCCCAATTATTGAGGGCACAACCGTGGTCACCCGGTACGGCATGGTCAAGACCGACCGTATATTATTCATCGCGGCCGGCGCCTTCCATGTGTCAAAGCCCTCCGACCTTATACCGGAGATCCAAGGCCGATTTCCCATCAGGGTGGAACTCGAAAGCCTCAGCAAGGAAGATTTTATAAGAATACTGCAAGAGCCTCGGAACGCCCTTCTGAAACAGTACGCAGCCCTTCTTGAGACGGAAGGTTTAAAAGTAAAATTTGAAGACGGCGCCGTTGAAGAAATAGCCGAAATAGCGACAAAGGTCAACCTCCGCATGCAGAACATCGGCGCCCGCAGGCTGCACACAGTGATGGAGAAACTTCTCGAAGAGGCCTCGTTCAATGCGCCCGATATGGACCACCACGAACTAAAGATAGACGCCGCATATGTCAAAGAGAAACTGGAGGCCATAATCAAGGACGAGGATTTAAGTAAGTATATACTGTAGAGCCTGTTGCACAAATCCGTTTTTGTCACCTTTATGTTAGTCCCTCCTAATAAGGAGGGTCAGGGAGGTGTGGGGTCGGCTATCAGCAATCGGCTGTCGGCTGATACGTGAAGGCTGCACGGACACACCCCTGACCCCTCTTATTAGAGGGGAAGCACACCCCGTACCCTCTTATTAGAGAGGATAGTCTGCAGTTGCCCCATTTATGGGGCATTGTAAAGCCCGATAAATCGGGCAGCTACATTTGGCGACAAGGCGTCTGATGCGGAGGCTTTGGCGGTGAGTCCTTCGGCGGTGAGCTCAGGGCCGAACCGCTCAGCCGAACCGATCGGACGCTACAGGGTTGGTCGTAAGGGTAGATCTCTGTGTCTGCCCATCTGTCACATCAAACGGGTTTGATAAATCAAACCCCTACAGCAAAGATTTGTAGGGGCGCAATAAATTGCGCCCACAACTTGATGAATAGGACAACTACTATCCAAACTTAAATCCCTTCTCCCTGAAAAGCCTGACACAGGCATCAACTACGTCAGCATCGTAAAGGATACCCCTGTTCTTCGAAATCTCTTCTAATGCCCTGTCTATTCCAAGGGCGGGGCGGTAGGGCCGGTGAGAAGCCATGGCCTCAACAACGTCGGCCACGGCCAGTATCCTAGCCTCCAGGATAATCTCATCGCCCTTCAGACCTGCCGGATACCCGGAGCCGTCCAGCCTCTCCTGATGCTGAAGCACTATCTTGGCAACCGGCCAGGGGAATTCTATCCCCTTTAATATGTCGTAACCGACCTGTGGGTGTGTCTTAATTATGCCAAATTCGGTCTCAGTAATCTTGCCGGGCTTGCTGAGTATCTCGGCAGGCACGGCTATCTTGCCGATGTCATGTATAGCCCCAGCCATGCGGATTCCTTCAATCTGCCCCAATGAAAGGCCCATCTCCGACGCTATTGCGCGGGCGAGGTGGGTCACTCGCTGCTGATGGCCGGCCGTGTACGGGTCTCTAGTCTCGACTGCGGCAACCAGGACCTGGATAGTTCCCCCCAACGCCTTCCTCAGCTTCGCAAGGTTTTCTTTACGCTCTTCTAATGATTTTTCCAGTTTCTTGAAAAGCAGTGAGTTCTCAAGCGCTATTGAGAGCTGGCCCGCAATCTGCTCGGCAGTAGTCATATCTTCCTGGGTAAATGCTCCGGCCCTGCGGCTCCCGATGTTCAAGAGACCCTCCACCCGGCCCTTAGTTATCAAAGGTATCCTAATGTCTGAGAGGAAGCCTTCCCCTAAAAACTGCTTATCCAGCGACTTCAGCTCCCCTTCCTGTCTCAAATCATTTCTCAATATGGTCCTCTTCTCCCTGACTGCTCTGGAGGCGTCCGTCATCTCAAACGGCACGAAGTCCCCCTTCTTTCGCACCGCAGTACCCCACCCGTGGCAGTAGATAAACCCGCCTCTCTCCTCGTCAACCAGCACCATCGTCACCCGGTCACAGGGCACGACCTTGTTCACTAAATGCGTTGCAGTCTCAAATATCTCATTATAATCTGCGGTATGGGCGATTATATTCTTATCCAACTCCCTAAGTACTTTTAGCTTTTCCTCCGCCCGCTTGCGTTCGGTGATGTCCCTGAAGATACCCTGAATGACCTTTTTGCCTCCCAATTCTATAACACTTGAACTGATCTCTACGGGTATTCTGCGGCCGTCTTTGTGACAGACAAAAACGTCCCCTATCGAGGTGTCGTGTCCTTTCTTGACGGCATTTTCAAACCCCTTCTTGTAATATTCAGCATCTTCTTTTGGATGAAGCTGTAAGTAGTGTGTACCGATGATTCGCTCAGAAGGTATACCCGTTAACTCTTCTGCCTGTTTGTTGGCATCAAGAATAATTCCAGTTTCTGTATCTGCCATGAATATGGCATCGCTAGCCGTTTCAATTAGTTTACGGTATCTTTCTTCAGACTCTTCTAGTGCCATCTCGGCCTGCTTACGCTCTGTGATGTCCCTTACTATTCCTGTTGCATTCCATTTCCCTTTTATTCTCACCGCTGAAAGGGAGAGTTCTATAGGGAATTCCGTCCCGTCTTTCTTTACGCCTGAGAATTTAACGGTCTTCCCTATTATGGGGCCCTGCCCGGTATCTTTGAACCGCTCGAATCCTTTTAGATGATCTTCACGAAATTTGTCGGGCATAATTAGTTCGTGCATCTTCTTCCCAAGCGCTTCCTCTTTTGACCAGCCAAACATCTTCTCGGCGGCGTCATTCCAAAGGGAAATTCTTCCTTCATTACCCTCATCAATCATAATAATGGCGTCAGCCGTTGAGGCAGTTATCTTTCGAAATCTCTCCTCACTTTCCAGCAGTGACTCTTCAGCATGCTCACGGGTCGTAATCTCTTTTACAAGTTCCCTGGCGCGCACTGATTCGCGAGTCTTCTCCACAATCTCTCCGGCCATGACATTGAAGCTGTCGGCCAGTTCGCCAATCTCGTCCTTACGGTCTATCTTGACCCTGTAGTCCAGGTCTCCGCCCGCAAGTCTTTTCGTTGCGTCCGTTAGTTTTCTAACGGGCCGTGCCTCCGTGGTGGCAAAGACAATTGCCACACCTACGACCGCGGCGGCGCTGACCAGTCCGATTATCAGGGCAACGATACCCACTGTTCTTAATGGAGCAAATGCCTCCGACGTGTCTATCTTCGCCACCAGTCCCCAAGCCATGGAGGGGATATACTGATAAGCCGCCACCACATCAACGCCCCTGTAATCAGGGGCTATGGCTACTCCACTGCCCCCTTGCAAGGCCAATTCCATTGGTTCTGCCCCTAAGGCGCCTAATGGAACGAGAAGGCTTAGGGGCGCACCGGGCGCATACCGCAGGGAATTTAAGAACACAATATTATCACCTTCTCCCTTCCCTAACATCACTTCCCCAGTATCACCCAGACCGGCACGATTAGCCGTAATTTCATTCAGAACAGTCAGGTTATAAACAGTTGCAATCATACCTACTGTCTCTCCAGTCTCCTCAGAGATAATGGGAGTTGAGATACACATACAGCCTGTACCTTCCAGGTAAGGACTTGACTTATAAAGTTCAACGTGCGTGTCCAGACTACCTTTTGTGAACACCTCTTTATCAGACAAATCCCTCCCAATCATCGTCTCGTGTGTTGACGTAACAACCCTGCCGTTCATGCCCATAATGGTTATACCCAAGGTATGGGAAAACGTCTCCATCTCCTCCCGAAGGTGTTTGCTGTGGGCAATGAAGATGTCTTTTCCAACAGGTTCCCCGCGTTTAATTTTCTCAAGGGCCTGAATGAGGGGTTTATTGCCGCTCAATTCGTGGCTGTGCACCTCAACAATCCCTTTTTGCCCCTTTATAAACTCCAGTAGGTGCGCTTTTCGGGATTCGGCGATTGCCGACAGCCACGCCAGTGTCTGTCTCTCTAACGTATTTCTGGCAGTGAGGTAGTATACGGTTGTGATTATGGCAATGGGAATGAGTGAGATGCAGAGTGAAAAGAGGAGTAGTCTACCCTTTATTGAACGGAAGGGGTTTATCGTGTGATGCCCCTTACCCGTAACTGTGCGGCTGCTGCCGGTGGAACTTGGGATGTTTGTGCTCCCGCCTTCTAAAAGGATTCCTTCTCTCATCGCGCACCTCTAAAAGAAGTACCGACAGATAATGGAGAAGCTTGTAGTAGCTAGAGTAGTCTGCCGCAGCTAGAAAAGCTCCCCCTGCAGACCAACAGGCTAAAGGCGGGCAGCCGATATATAAAATCGAAGAAATTATACCACAATACTGTAAAATGGCAAATCATTTTCAGTGTTTCAGATGTATTTTGTAGCTATAGATAGAGAAATGGATTAGTTGACACAAACGGTAGACTACGGCCTTTATGGTCATTGACCAACGAAGTAAACTTCGTTGTCTGCCGTTGATTTTAGTAAGATATGGCGCAACACAAAGCTCGATGAATCGAGCGGCTACAGTATGATGCTTCTGCAAAAGTCAAAATTTTGGAATCTATTGACCGTGTCGATGGGCGTTTAAGACACACCCCTTTCTCCCCTCTTAAAAGAGGGGACGGGGGTGTGTATCCCAGCGACACAGTCGCTGGACTCCACAAAAGGGTACTCTTGCAGAGGTCTCACTAAAGCGGATGTAAGGCTTTTCAAGGCTCTCATCAGTAGAACATAAAACGCCGGCAGCCGTATATACTTGACATAAAACTTCTTAGGAACTATCATCAGTCGTACAAAGAGTCTCTGCAAAAGTCAGTTTGTCGGATGTCGTCATTCGGAGTAAGGCATGTAGCGTCCGATCTCCGTATCGGACGCATAAGGAAGACGTCTGGTACAGAGACCAGACGCTACATTCTTCGGTTGCTTCACTTCACGCCAAAGGTGGACTCGCCGTTTGTTGGGCGAGCCATCAGAATGACAACTTTACAAGGTTTTTCGAAGGTCTCAAAATAATTCTCACTGCCAGGGAGGTGAATGATGATTGGGGTTGCTGAGGCGTACCGGATTGTGCTGGATAACGTCAGCACACTGCCCACCAAGGCGGTGGATATAAGAGATGCCGTAGGCTTCTGTCTTGCGGAGGACATCGAATCGGACATTGACATGCCGCCGTTCGACAAATCTGCCATGGACGGTTACGCCGTGATTGCCGAGGATTCCACTGACGGCACCGAGCTTTTGGTGATAGAAAACATTACGGCCGGGACTATTCCCCTAAAGACAGTTGGGAAGGGCCAATCCTCAAAGATAATGACCGGTGTCTCCATCCCTCCCGGCGCCAATTCAGTAATAAAGGTTGAAGACACGGAAGAGCTGGATAACGGGCGCATAAGGATTAAGAAGCGGGTCAAAAAGGGAGAAAATATCTGTAGGAAGGGAGAAGACTTCAAGGCGTGGCAGGTTGTCCTGGAAAAGGGAAAAATCTTGAGGCCCCAGGAGATAGGCGTACTGGCCATGGTGGGCGTACAAAAGGTCAAGGTGTTTTCGGCGCCAAGGGTGGGTATCATATCTACCGGAGATGAACTCATAAAGGTGGGCCACAAGCCTAAGGCCGGACAGATCAGGGACAGTAACAGTTACAGTCTGGCCGCTCAGGTCAAGCAGACACTGGCTGTCGTGGAGTTTCTGGGATGCGCCAGGGATGAAAAGAGTAAGATTCTGCCGTTGATAAAAAAGGGGTTAAAGAGGGATGTCTTGATCCTGACAGGCGGCGTGTCCATGGGAGAATATGACCTTGTGGTTGACGCACTGCAGGACGCAGGTGTAGACATATTCTTTCACAAGGTGGCCATTCGCCCCGGGAAACCCATTGTGTTTGGGAAAAAACAGAAGACGGCGGTGTTCGGCCTGCCGGGAAACCCCGTGGCCACTTATGTAAATTTTGAACTGTTTGTCGGACCTGCCATCCGCAAGATGATGGGCTTTACGGACGTCCGCCGAACCATAGTAAAGGCACAACTGGAAGTAGAGCTGTCACGGAAAAGGGCTCGCAGGGAATACAGACCTGCCCGACTGAGAATGGCGGACGGGAAGTTCTATGTAGCTCCAGTCGAATGGCACGGCTCGGCAGACCTCCTGGGGGCAACTAGGGGAAATTCACTCCTTATAATCCCGGAAGAGACGGATAAAATTCCGCAAGGTGGCGAGGTAGAGGTAATGGTCACAGGAGAATTTTAGTATCAACAGACATTTAACCTGAAACAGTGACTACAGAAAACCTCCCCCAAGACAAGAGCGACAGTTTAGGTTGGACGCATTTCCCCCGGAAAGACATCATCGCGGTAGTCCTTACGGTTCTTCTTCTATCACTATCATATCCCAAGCCGGACATGGGCCATTTTGCATGGATTGCCCTTGTTCCCTGGCTGGTACTTATAGGCTCAAGGGAATCGCCTCCGGTAGTCGCCTCCTTCCTTATCGGAACGGGGTTCTTTGTATACAATTCCTCCTGGCTGGGCTACGTAACGTATGCAGGCTGGCTGGGGTTGAGTTTTTATCAGGTGGCCTATTTTGTGGCCTTTGCCGTTGCAGGCAGCTTTCTGTACAGGGCGCTCGGACTTCCCCTATTTCTCTTTGTGCCGTTTCTATGGGTCTCGCAGGAGTATTTGAGGAGTTTTGTCCTTACAGGCTTCCCCTGGTTCTTTCTTGCACACACGCAGTACAGCTATCTGTCCATCATACAGATAGCCGATATAACGGGCGCTTACGGTGTGTCATTTATGGTGGTAATCATTAACGCATGTTTTGCCGACGCCGTATTGCGATGGTGGAACGGGAAGACCCCTCATATGCCAGTCACCCTTGCCTTTGTCATTGCACTGATACCGCTTTCCTACGGGATGTTCCGCCTCGCCAGCCTTGGTATCGAGGAAGGGCCGCGGCTCAGTATAGTACAGGGGAATATCCCGCTGTCCGTTAAAATGGATGAAAGACTCGAACAGAGGAAGGCGAATCTAAACAAATATCTCAGTCTATCGAAAGGGGCCGGCCCTACAGACCTTGTGGTATGGCCCGAGACCATGGCCCCTGGCCTGCTGAACATAGACCCTAATCTATTCGGAAGGGAGATAGACCACTTCAGCCAGTCCTCCATTACTAAACTTGCGGAAGACCTCCAGACATATCTCCTTGTCGGTGGAATAGCTCTGGACCCTGATATAAAATCTGATAAAGATAATACATTCTTCAACAGCGCCTTCCTGTATAATCCGGATGGCAAGCTTACTGAAAGATATGACAAGCTTCACTTGGTGCCGTTTGGAGAGTACACCCCGCTTAAGGAGTACTTCCCGTTTCTCAAAAAGATGGTCCCGTACCAGATAGGGCTTTCGCCGGGGAATGACTGGCACCTCTTTACTTTCAAGACCCGTGACCGGAAGGAATATCGGTTTGCCGCCCTTATCTGTTACGAAGATACTGTGCCGCCGCTTGTCAGGCGGTTCAAGCAGCTCGGCGCAGATTTCATGATAAACATCACAAATGACGCCTGGTTCAAAGACAGCGCCGAATTAGACCAGCATCTGGCCATAATGGTGCTCAGGGCCGTGGAGAACCGTGTGGGGATAGCCCGTGCGGCCAACACGGGCATCTCCGCATTCGTTGCGCCAACCGGGGACATCTATACGCTGCTCCATAATGAGGGGAAGCGCAGAGAGGTTGAAGGCATACTGGAGGCGAATATACTTCTATCGCCTGGAGAAAGCTGGTACACCGCACACGGCGACATATTCGCAAAGATATGCCTGGCAATCTCCTTTGGACTCTTACTTGGCCCTACACTCAAAAGATTCCTGCAAGCCAAGACTGCCCTCCCGCCAGACTAGCCTGCGCCCTGCCTGGTCTTACTTCGCATAGCCTCTTTGATCTGCTTTATGTTCTCGGCAGCGATTTTAACCCCTCTCTTACTGCCCATTTCCCTAAATATCTTCAGGGCCTCCTGGAGATACCTTAGGGCCTCGTCCAGGTCGCCCTTGTCTTTATATATCAGCCCTAT
>MHZB01000079.1 GCA_001828605.1 Planctomycetes bacterium RIFCSPLOWO2_12_FULL_50_35
GAACGCCTCTGCACTACGTCTCCGCCGCATCCCTCTTTAGGGCACTTCACTCCTGTGGGCAGAGACTTTGCGTTTTTACATTCAGGATAGGCCGAACAGGCAAGAAATCTTCCCATTCGTCCGGCCTTTATCACCATAGGGCTGCCACACTTCTCACATACCTCGCCGGTGGCCTCGGCAGTCCTGGGCTTGTTGTTCCCGCCGATGTCCATAGTAAACTTGCACTTTGGGAAGGCGGAACATCCCAGAAATTTACCCGCCCTGCTCCACCGTACAACCATGGGAGACCCGCACTTCCCACATTTTATATCCGTACCTTCCGGCGTCACCTTCTCGCTCTCCATCTCTTCGACTGCCGACTTCAGGTCTTCCTGGAACGGTGTGTAGAACTCCCTGAGCACACCAACCCAGTCCAATTTAGCCTCTTCAACCTTATCAAGCTCTTCTTCCATGTGCGACGTAAACTCGACGTTCAAGACCTTGGGGAAGTGTTTTACCAGCTTCTCCGTGACGAGGATTCCGAGCTCGGTCGGGTGCAGGGTCTTATTCTCCCTTTGGACATAGCCCCTGTCCTGTATCGTAGAAATAATCACGGAATAGGTACTGGGCCTGCCGATGCCCTTTCTTTCCAGTATCTTGACAAGTGAAGCCTCCGTATATCTCGGCGGGGGTTCGGTAAAATGCTGGCTCGGCACAAGCTCAATCAGTTTTAATTCCTCTCCCTCCTGCACATCCGGCAGGGGTTCTTCCTGTATAGACTCTGTGAGGATATTATGTCCGGGAAAGACGATCATCTTCCCCTTGGCTTTAAACTTATAAGACCCTGCGTTTATAGTTACATCTATCGTCTCGTATTCGGCCGGGGTCATCTGACTTGCGACGAACCGCCGCCAGATTAGTTCATAAAGTCTGTGCTGGTCTCTTGTAAGATACTGTTTTATAGATTCGGGGATAATCTCTACAGAGGTCGGCCGTATGGCCTCGTGGGCCTGCTGCGCCCCTTTCCTGGCGGCGTAGTAATTCGGTTTCTGCGGCAGGTAGCCGTCACCGAACATCCCGGGTATAAGCCTCCTGCAGGCCGTTACTGCCTCTTTGGATACGTTATAAGAATCAGTCCTCATGTACGTTATAAGCCCCATCGGGCCCCCTTTAAGCTCCACACCCTCGTAGAGCTGTTGGGCCACGAGCATGGTCCGTTTCGTAGAAAAATTAAGTTGAATGGCCGCCTGCTGTTGAAGCTGGCTCGTAGTGAAGGGCGGCAAAGGCTTATTCAGCTTACGTTGTTTACTTATAACACCTACGATATATTTGGAATCCTTTAAGGTCTCGACAAGCCCCGCTGCGGCGGCCTCATTCCCTATCTGCACCTCGGAGTCTTCCTGCTTCCACAACTTTGCCTCAAAGCCTTTGTCCCTGGCGCCCTTTGACCTCAGCCTTGCGACAATATTCCAGTATTCCACGGGCTTGAAGGCTCGTATCTCCTTTTCCCTCTCTACCAGGAGCCTGACCGCCACGGACTGCACCCGGCCCGCACTGAGTCCCTTCGTAATCTTCTTCCACAGCAACGGGCTTATCTTATAGCCCACCAGGCGGTCGAGGATGCGGCGGGCCTGCTGCGCATTCACCTTGTCCATGTCTATACCCACGGGGTGCTCAAACGCATTCTTTATGGCCTCTTCGGTAATCTCGTTAAATACCACCCTGCGCGCCTTCTTATCCGGTATATCAAGGGCCTGACACAGGTGCCAGGCTATGGCCTCTCCCTCACGGTCATGGTCAGGCGCAAGATAGACCTCATCGGCATCCTTCACCTCGGCCTTCAGGGACTTTACCATCTCCCTGCGCTTGGGCATAATCCTGTACTCCGGTTCAAAGTCTTTCTCTACGTTCACGGCGAGCTTATTTGCGGGCAGGTCTCTGACATGGCCCATGGAAGACCGCACCGTGAACTTTGAACCAAGGAATTTGTTTATGGTCTTTGCCTTTGTAGGAGACTCAACAATGACTATCCGCTTTGGCATACCTCTCTAACTCCTGATAATGTACACTGTCACTTCAGACACCCTGTCTGGATAAAGAGACCTTAATAAATAGAAGCATACGAACGGTGTCAAGTTCTTTTTTCCTTTATCCGCCCCTGCACCGCACCCAAAAAGCAGTTGATGAGGCATGAAAATCATATATAATGGCGATTTGTACTATTTGAGAGTTTTGGGGAAGTCTTGGTGTCATTCCGAGCCGCCAGAGGCGGCTAAGTAACACTAGCGGCAGATGTACCAGAGGCACGAACCTCGCCGGTACGACTCCGCTCTACTCGGAACGACAACGGGTATCCGAGTGACTCTCCCTGAGTTATTGATTAACTATTAAAACAATTTATACCGCTGAGAGGTATCCTATGGCACTAGATTGGATGAGGAAAAACAAGAAAAAGATGTACATCGTCATGGTGTTTGCCATGGCGGCTTGGGGGATAGGATATTCCGCCAGCTTTCTGATACCCCAAAAGCCCATAGGTACCATAATGGGGAAAAAGGTTACTGCCGAGGAATTTAACGACGCAATGACACGCTGGCACAGGGTCTTTCTGCGACAAGAAGGCCTGCCGCTGGACAAATTGGTCTGGGAGCAACTGACCTTGGTTAGAGAGGCCGAGAGGATGGGAGTCGCGGTCTCCAACAGCGAGGTGATAGAAAGGATCGGTACCATGGGCGTCACCATGTTAGGCAATCCCAATATGCCGCCGGACCAGATAGTCAGGCTCTTATGCCAGAACTACACGGTAACGGAAGAACAACTGTTAAGGACCTACAAAGAGGCACTGCTCCTGGAGAAGATGCACGTCCTGATCTCCGACAACGTTAAGGTCCCGGACACCGAGGCCTGGGAAATGTACGCAATGGATAACGAAGAGGCGAAGATAGAGTTCGTGGCTATCGGGGCCCAAGACATTGCAAGGAATGTCAGCGTTGCGGAAGAAGAAATCACCTCCTTCTACAACGCTCATAAAGACAATTTCCCCGACCCTGCGCAGGGCATACCCGGATACAGAGAGCCGGAAAAGATAAAAATAGAATATCTCATGGCACGCTACAGGGACTTGGAGAGAAACGTCACCGTTTCAGAAGACGAGATGCAGACCTACTACGAAGAAAATAAGGCCCGGAAATACAAAAAAGCAGCGGCCCCCAAGGGCGATAAAAGCGCCGAGGCCAAGGAACCACAGCCCCCACAATACAAACCCCTCGAGGAGGTCAAGGGGGAGATAAAAGAATTCCTTGAGAGAAACAAGTCAAAGGAACTGGTTGACAAGCTGATAAGCGAGACCGATGAAAGAATCTACGGGTCTCTTGGACGGACCGAACAGATAAGCTTCTTAGACATCGGCGGCTCCCTGGGTGTTTTTTATAAAGAGAGCGATTATTTCTCCAGAGAAGAGGCCAAGGACGTCATAAGAGACACAGATGAAAGCGTGTACTCCAAATTTTTTGAGAGAGAGAAATACGACCCCAGCCCGCCGTTCGATGCGCCCGCTGGCAAATTTATATTCCAGGTGACCGACATAAAAGAACCGTCCGCACCGCCATTACAAGCAGTCCGAGAAAAAGTGATGAAAGACCTGAAGGAAGAAAAGGCCCTCGTAAAGGCCAGGGAGCTTGCCAAACAGTGTGCGGAGAAGGCAAAACAGACCTCTTTCGAGGAAGGCGTTAAATTGCTGGAAAACGAATGCAAAGGACCTCTCTTCGTAAAGAAGGAGACCGAATTCTTTAAAAGACCGGAGATGAAAAACGGTAGACTCCATCGTTACATAAATGCGCTTGAGGCCGACGTCCCCAACGTGGCAAGAAGCGCCTTCAAACTCAAACAAGGTGAACTCGACACGGTCGCGGAAGAATCGGGGAAAAAAGCCATATACGTCATAAGGCTCACCGAGAAAAAAGAGGCCGACCGAAAAAAATTCGAAGAGAAGAAAGAAGAAGTGATGCGAAAATACCTGTCAGAAAAACAACAAAACTTCATTGACTACTGGAATGAGAATGTAAAGAAGAAGGCTGAACTAACCAAGAAATGAAGACTCTGTACGGAATAAAAGAACTGTCTAAGAGGTCCGCCTGGCCGGTTATCACCATAGGGGGGTTTGACGGAGTCCACCGCGGCCATCAGGCAGTAATCAGCGAAACGGTAAAGTGGGCCAAAGATAAAAACGGTGAATCACTCGTACTCACCTTCGCCACCCACCCAAGAAACGTGTTGAGCGGGAGCGCACCGAGTTTCATTACCTCACTGGAGCACAGATTGCTGCTCTTCCAGCGGCTGGGCGTAAGTCTAACCGTCGTGCTCGAGTTCGACGAAGTGTCCGGAATGAGCGCGGAACATTTTATAAAAGACGTCATATCAAAATCTCTGGGCACCAAAGGCTGGGTAATGGGCTTTGACTTCGCCTTCGGCAAGGGCAGAAGGGGAGACTTCAACCTGGTGTCCAGTCTCTCAAAAAAATACGGGTTTGAGGTACGCTCATGTCCGGTTATCAAACATGGCGGTGAAATAATAAGCAGCAGCCGCATCAGGAAGGCCATCCTCCAGGGAGACCTAGAGGGGGCGGAGGGCATGCTCGGGAGGCCCGTAGCGCTTATGGGTACGGTAGTCAAGGGCAGCGGCAGGGGCACAAAGCTTGGCTTCCCCACGGCAAACCTTGACCTGCACCACGAGGTAAAACCACCGAGCGGCGTATATGCAAGCATTGCGACTTTAGACGAAAGAGATTTCTTATCCCTCACCAGCATAGGCACCAGACCCACCTTCGAATCGGAGGGAGCCGAAGAAGTGGTAGAGGTATATATAATTGACTTCACTCAGTCTCTGTACGGCAAGGACTTAGAGGTCAAATTCTTGTTCAAGCTAAGGGATGAGATACGATTCGAGAGCGCCGACGCCCTCCGTACACAGATGGAAAAGGACAAGGAGGAGGCACTGCACAGGCAGGGCAAAAAGACCTTGACAAGGCAAGACACGCCTTCTATAATACTTCCCTAAGCTTATACATATTGGGCAGATAGCTCAGTTGGTAGAGCACGGGACTGAAAATCCCGGTGTCGACGGTTCGATCCCGTCTCTGCCCACATGTACTGATATTTGGGAAAGGGACAAAGACTCCTTATTAAAGCCCTTGCCTCTGGGATTTCTATTATACAAACCGACTTCAAAGGTTCCTTACGTTCGTACCTAAACATTAGTACACGGAGACAATCCATTATTGAAAAGACCTAGTATCGAACTACTTGAGGATAAAGCCAAACAGACCCGAAGGCATATAATCCGCATGCTCGGCAAGGCAGGTTCCGGCCATCCCGGGGGCTCCCTCTCAGCCATAGACCTTATTGTGGCGCTGTACTACGGTAAGCTTAGACACGACCCCCAGAACCCCGCTTGGCCCGATAGAGACAGATTTGTATTGTCAAAGGGCCACTCCTGTCCTGCCCTGTACGCTGTACTGGCCGAGACGGGTTATTTCCCGGTAAGCGAACTGGACACGTTGAGACAATTCGGCACCCGGCTCCAGGGTCATCCTGACTGTCATTTAACGCCTGGAATAGAGATATCCAGCGGCTCGTTGGGGCAGGGACTATCGGTCGGACTTGGTATGGCCCTTGCCGCCAAGATAGACAAGAAAGATTATCGAGTATACGTTATGCTGGGCGACGGAGAGATCGAGGAGGGCCAGATATGGGAAGCGGCCATGGCCGCAAGCCACTACGGGCTTGATAACCTTTGTGCAATCATTGACAACAACGGTCTTCAAATAGACGGTCCCATTAATCAGGTCATGTCACCACTGCCTATACCTGACAAGTGGTTGGCATTCGGCTGGAACGTTATACAGATAAATGGACACGACATGAAAAAGATACTACAGGCATACGATGAGGCAGAAACCCTGAAGGGCAAACCCACCGTTATTATCGCAAAGACCATAAAGGGTAAAGGCGTGTCGTTTATGGAGGGGGACGCCGACTGGCACGGAAAGGCGCCCAACAAGGAGCAGACGGAAGCGGCCCTGGTAGAGTTAGCATAGAGGTAGATGCATGCCCGTAAAAACAACCACCACAAAAATGGTTTCGACCCGTGAGGCATACGGAGAGACACTGCTGGAGCTGGGTAATGCCCACGAGGAGATAGTGGTGCTGGACGCAGACCTGTCCAAGTCCACAACCACAGCTAAATTTGGCAAGAAATTTCCAAACAGATTCTTCAACATGGGTATTGCGGAGGCCAACATGATGAACACCGCCGCGGGACTTGCCACCTGCGGGAAGGTGCCGTTCGTCAGCACCTTCAGCATCTTTGCAAGCGGCCGCGCATGGGAACAGGTCCGTAACACCGTCTGTCACAGCGGCTTGAACGTAAAGATAGTTGCCACTCACGGCGGTGTCGCCGTGGGTGCGGATGGATGCTCCCACCAGTGCATAGAAGACTTTGCGTTGATGAGGGCTATACCTACAATGACCGTCATGGCCCCGTGCGATGCCGTCGAGACAAAGAAGGCCGTAACGGCCGCATACCATCATAAAGGTCCCGTCTATATAAGACTTGGCAGGGCCGCCGTGCCCATACTGACGGAGGAACAGGATAGTTTCTCCATAGGTAAGGCACTGATTATGCGGGAAGGCGGCGACGTAGCCATCATCGCCTGTGAAATAATGGTAGCAGAGGCCCTCAAGGCAGCAGAGATGCTCTCAGCCAAGGGTGTCGAGGCCTCAGTCGTAAATCTCCACACCCTAAAACCGATAGACCGCGAGACCATAACCATGGTAGCAAAGGAAACCGGCGCCGTAGTAACCGCCGAACAGCACGTCCTGGACGGCGGTATGGGCAGTGCAGTAGCCATGGTGCTTGCAAAGGAATCCCCCGTTCCCATGGAAATGATAGGTATAGACAACCGCTTCGGACAATCCGGCGAACCGGCTACGCTTTTCAAGGAATACCGTCTTACAGCCGACGATATAGCCGCCGCTGCCCTTAATGCATACAACAGGAAATAGGAATACCATGCACCGTATATCAAATTATCTGCTTTTAATCCTTCCCATACTCATAATCCTTACCTGCCCCGCACTCGCAGAGGAGCAACCGGATTATTACAAAAACTACGAGGAGCTGGTAAAGGTGGTAAGGCTTATCAAAGATAAATACGTAGACGACGTGGAGCTTGAAGACCTTCTTGCCGGCGCATATCGTGGGATGTTGCAGGAACTGGACCCCTACAGCCAATACATAACTCCGGATGAGATGGAAGATCTTAGAATAGAAACTGAGGGAGAATTCAGCGGGCTGGGCATTGAGGTCATCGTCCAAGACGGTATCCTTACCGTCATCACGCCTATGCTGGGCTCCCCCGCATTCAGCGCAGGGGTAATGGCAGGCGATAAAATCATACACATCGAAGGCGAGTCTGCGGAAAGGATCAGCCTCAGAGAGGCCATAAAAAGACTCCGAGGGGCGCCCGGCACCAAGGTGACAATCACCGTCCTGCACCCGGGAGAAAGGGAGCCCAAGGACATCACCATAGAAAGAGGCGTCGTCCATCTAAGAAGCGTAAGGGGCGTCGAAATGCTGGACGACGACAAAAAGATAGGCTACATCGCTATTACCAGTTTTCAGGAAGATACCCCCGAAGAGTTCGACAACGCCATTGAAGACCTCTTGCAAAAAGGGATGCAGGCGCTTATCCTGGACCTTCGGTTTAATCCGGGCGGCCTCTTAGACACCTCCGTCGAGGTCGCAGATAAATTCTTGGAAGAAGGCGTCATAGTCTCCACAAAAGGCAGAGACAAGTCCCAAGACCACATCTACCGCGCCGAGAAGCCCGGAACATACACAAACTTCCCAATCGTTGTATTGATCAATAAAGGCAGCGCAAGTGCGGCGGAGATTGTGGCGGGCGCCATAAGGGACAACAACCGCGGATTACTCGTAGGCACAACGACATTTGGAAAGGGCTCGGTCCAGAGCCTTGTGCCGGTCGAGAAGGGGGAAAGTGCCATAAAACTCACTACCGCAAAGTACTATACACCCTCCGGAAAGTTAATCCACAACGTAGGCATAGCGCCGGATATTGTTGTAGAACTCAACACCGAAGAGACAAAAAACCTGCAAGAATATATGTCCAGGCTAAACAACGCCGACAGTCCCAAAAAAGACAACGATGAAGTGGCTCCGTCCGAAGGAAAGGACTACGTAGACATCCAGCTCCAGCGGGCTCTGGATGTCTTGAGGAACGAGCAACTACTTTATACCAAGCTACTTAGCAACCCGGCCCTATGAGTAATGTTGATACTTGGCATAGAAACCTCTTGCGATGAGACCTCTGCGGCAGTCGTAGAAGACGGATACAACATCCTATCAAATATAGTCAGCACGCAAGAGAAACTGCACCTAAAATTTGGCGGCGTAGTACCGGAAATTGCGTGTCGCGCACATATTGAGGCCATATTGCCCATAATAGACCGGGCACTTGAAGACGCACAGATACAGCTTAAGGACATAGACGCCGTAGCCGTAGCAACCACACCCGGACTTATAGGTGCGCTGCTCATAGGTCTAACCACTGCGAAGACCCTTTCATGGCTCCTAGAGGTGCCCCTTATAGCGGTCAATCACCTTCATGCGCACATCCTTGCCAGCAGGTTGGAATACGGGAAAGACCTTATGTTTCCCACCATAAGCTTTGTAATATCGGGGGGACACACCAGCCTGTTCCTCAGCCGCAGCGAAACAGATCACCAGCCTCTGGGTGCGACACTCGACGATGCGGCAGGAGAGGCGTTTGACAAGGTGGCAAAACTCTTGGGACTAGGTTATCCAGGGGGGCCTGAGATAGACCGAGTCTCCCTGAACGGCAACCCCGCCTCCGTCCCATTCCCGCGTTCATATCTGGAACCGGGTTCCTTGGACTTCAGTTTTAGCGGCCTGAAAACTGCCGTGTTGTATCACTACCAGGACATCCAGAGGCACAAGGGCGAATTGAGTCGGCAAGAAACTGCCGACATAGCTGCCAGTTTCCAGGAGGCCGTGGTGGACGTACTGGTGGATAAGACACTTTACGCACTAAAAAGGCATAACGTAAGCGGGGTAATCCTCGGGGGTGGAGTAACCTGTAACTCCAGACTGCGAAGGAGATTCCACCAGGCATTAGAAGAAACCCATGTCAGACTCTACTGCCCTTCACCACCATTATGCACGGACAACGCCGCCATGGTAGCCAGTTTGGGCTACTATAAAAACCTCGATAAAGACTTCTCCACCCTGGAGGTTGAAGCAGTCGCATAAACCGGATGACACCACGTACATGGATATAAAGCTTATCAAAAAGATACTGTCAAAGGTCAGAGATGGGAGATGCTCCCTGGAGGAGGCTATAGAGCACCTCAAGGACCTCCCTTATAAAGACGTGGGTTTTGCAAAGGTCGACAGCCACAGGGCGCTGCGTCGAGGCTTTCCGGAGGTTATCTTCTGCCAGGGAAAGACACCTGAACAGGTGGTAAGGATAGCCCAAGAGATTACCAGAGGCGAAAGTGACCTCCTGGCCACCAGGGCCAGACTGGAAGTCTACCAGGCAATGGTCAAAAAATTTCCAACGGCCCAATATAACGAGACCGCCAAAACCATTACAGTAAAGAAAACCAGCCGCAAGGCACAAAAGGGATTAGTGCTTGTAATTACGGGAGGGACACTCGATATACCGGTTGCGGAAGAGGCGAGGGTTACGGCCGAACTCATGGGCAACAGGGTGGAAACCCTTTACGACGTGGGTGTCGCCGGCATACATCGCCTCTTAAGGCACAGAAAGGAGCTGTCGCAGGCCAACGTCATCATAGTAGTGGCCGGCATGGAAGGCGCGCTGCCCGGCGTGGTAAGTGGATTGGTGGACTGCCCTGTGATTGGCGTACCAACCAGCGTAGGCTATGGGGCAAGCTTTGGCGGCATTTCGCCGCTCCTTACTATGCTGAATACCTGTTCTGAAGGGGTATCGGTGGTAAACATAGATAACGGCTTTGGCGCCGGCTACTCCGCATCTCTCATCAACAAGACACGTGCCAAGAGATAGGGCTGCAAAGCCGCACGAGACCCCCGGAAAATCTGTATAATTCTTATTCTTAAGGAAGTAAACGGTAGACAACGAAGTTCATTTCTTGAAGGAATCAACGACCGTAAAGGTCGTTGTCTACCTTCGCCCGAAAGACAACATAGTGTTAAAAGGCTTCCCCAGAGCGCTCGGTATATCAAGAAAACCCTCAGACGTTGTTTTACTAAAAATTTTATTGACTTTTCCACAAGTGGAATTAGAGTAGACAAGATAGCCCTGATTCTACCTATGGGCAAGTTGCTATGGGGGTATGGAGACTATAATCCCCGCTCGAAGCCCCCTTAGAGTTCAGGTCTGTGCACTAGGCATTGTTTGAATACCGCTCATAAAAGGTATACAGGAGGAGCGTTAATTATGTCTTACCAAAACCAGATCCACCCTGCCGGAAGATTTAGCTGTGACGTAGGAACATCTTTATTGTATACCGTTTTCTGTATCTTAATTTCCGCAGCCCTCTTATTCGCAACAAACCCCGCTTATGCACAGTGGCCTGCCCCTACTGGAAACGAGCAGGTCTGGGCCACCAACGTTGAGGAGACTGCCGATGGGGGGTACGTAGTGCTCGGTGGAGCGGCTAACGTAGCCAGTGGTGGTTATACGGATTGTTGGTTAATGAAGCTGGACTCCAAGGGAAACGTGCAGTGGTTTGCCACCTTCGGGGGAAACACGTCTGATATAGGCAATTCCGTCTATCAAACCAGCGACGGAGGATACGCCGTTGCCGGTTATCAAGTTCTGGAAGAGAACCACGCAGACGCCTGGTTGTTGAAGGTGGACGCCAACGGTATTGTCCAGTGGCAGAAGTCCTACGGCGGCGACGAGGGTGACGACTTCTTCAATTCAGTCGAACAGACCAGCGACAACGGCTACATACTGGTAGGCGGCACGTGGTCCGATAACGGAGGGGATTCGGACGGCTGGGCGTTGAAACTGAATTCTCAAGGACAGGTAGAGTGGGAGCAGGACTTTGGAGGGGACAATCATGACTTCATCTATTCCGTCGAGCAGACCAAAGATGGAGGGTACGTAGCCGTAGGCAAGACCTCGTCTTCCGGTGCCGGACTGACAAACGGCTGGATGGTAAGGATAAACGCCTTGGGACAGGTGCAGTGGCAAAAGACCTACGGCGGCGATTCCTATGATACCATAAATTCCATCATAGAAACCGACGACGGGGGATTCGTAGTGGCTGGCAGTTCATATTCTTTCGGCACCGGAAATGAAGACGCCTGGATAATGAAGCTTGATTCCACCGGCGCAACCCAGTGGCAGAAGTCCTACGGCGGCCAAGGCGAAGATTTGGCCTTCTTCATCGAGCCGACCAAGGACGGTGGATATATAGCGGCCGGCAGGACATCCTCATATGGTACAGGAACTATGGACGCCTGGGTGTTGAAATTGAACTCCTCCGGTGATATCCAGTGGCAAAAGACCTACGGGGAAGGCAACTACGATCTGGCCAGCACCATCCACCAGACCGACGACGGGGGGTACATAGTGTCTGGAGGCACATACGTCATCGGTCCTAACGGTGAAGACCTTGGAAAGGAATTCTGGGTGGCAAAGCTTGACTCCAATGGTGCAGTAGAGTGGATGCGGTCCACCTGGGAGAAGTAATTGCCTCTTAATCATTGTTACCCAACATGCCGCTGATGTAGACCCATCAGCGGCATGTTTTGATATAACCTGAGACCTCTGAAAAACTACCTCCACTGGCTTTGCAGTGTATGTCATTCCGCACTTGATGCGGAATCTATGGATTCCCGCTTTCGCGGGAATGACATTTGGAGCATTTTTCAGAGTTCTCGTATCATAGGCGCAGGCCGTTTTTTACCTCAATTTCTGGATTTTATAAAGTCGTTGCCTCCCAGCTCAAGGACTCATGATTTATACACTAACCCTAAACCCCGCACTAGATAGGACGCTTAGTGTTAATGGTATAAAGTTTGACGACCTGAATCGTGTTACCTGCGAGGTAAGACATGCGGGCGGTAAGGGAATAGATGTCTCCAGGGCGATAAAGGAGCTTGGTGCCCAAAACGTTGCCTTGGGTTTTGTTGGAGGCTTCGTTGGACTTGAACTGCAAGGCCTTCTAATAAACGAGGGCATTACCTGCGATTTCATAAAGGTAGCAGACGAGACGCGGACAAACATTATCATACGTGATACAACCTCTGGTAGACAGATGCTCTTTAGCGCCCCCGGACCACAGGTCCGCCCTCAGGATGTTGCAGCTATTTATGAGAAGGTCTCCAACCTGAGTCCGCCGCCTGCTTTTGTGGTAATGGGCGGGAGCCTTCCCAGGGGTATTACGCCTAATATCTACGCACAGATTATAAAGGTGGTTAAGGAACAGGGAGGGAAGGCAGTTCTTGACGCCGATGACGATCCCTTTCGGCTGGGCATTGAGGAGACTCCCTTCCTCATAAAACCTAATATTCACGAACTCAGCAGGCTCGTGGGCAGGGATTTGGAAGACATTGAGGATATTCTGGCAGAGGCCAGGAAACTCAATAAAAGAGGAATTGAAATCGTAGTTGTTACCATGGGGCCAAGGGGCTTGATAATAGTAAGCAAGGAGCTCAGCCTCCAATGTAAGCCACCGCATGTGGAAGTAATAAGCACCGTCGGCGCCGGAGATTCTACTGTAGGCGGGTTGGTCTTTAGTCTTGCCCAGGGAAAGTCACTTAAAGAGGCAGCAGTTGTCGCAACTGCTGCGGGTGCGGGCGCTCTTATGTGTCCGGCGTCGGGGCTGTGCCGCAGGGAAGACGTAGAAGGGCTTCTTGATCAAGTAGAGGTTAAAGAACTCTAGTGTTGACTAAGACGGCCCACGTACTAAATTTTAGGAAATGTCTTTCGACCGAATGTGCAGGAACCGCTGGGGTACGGAGATATTAAATGGGTTCCAGCGGGGCTCTGGCATTTAAGCCCTGAACAGCGTTGACCAAAAGTTATCTTACAAACCTAGTTTCATAAATACGGCTACAGGTAAACGGGAGTGACCACAATTATGAAAGCGGATGACGTAGTTGTACCTCTGGATGTACCAAAGTCGGCACGAAAAAGATACATAGATAACTACCTGACCATCACCAGAAACAGTGGGAGATTAATGCTCTTTGCGGGCGACCAAAAAGTAGAGCACCTGAATGAAGATTTTTATGGAGTGGGAATCCACGCAGATGACAATAATCCCGAACATCTGTTCCGTATCGCAGGCCAGGCAAAGATTGGCGTGTTTGCTGCCCAGCTTGGTCTGATTGCCAGGTATGGTATGGTTTATCCAGACGTGCCTTATCTAGTAAAATTAAATTCTAAAACAGACCTTGTTAAAACCTCTCAGTCCGACCCTTTCAGCCAGCAATGGGTTAGTGTTCGGCAGATTGCGGACTTTTGCAGCAACAGTGGACTCAACATCCTGGGGGTTGGCTACACGGTTTATCTGGGTAGTGAGTATGAAGCGGAGATGTTACGTCAGGCAGCACAGATTGTTTATAATGCACATCAATATGGGTTGATAACCGTGCTGTGGATGTATCCCCGCGGCAAAGCCGTGAAGGATGAGAAAGACCCCCACCTGATTGCCGGCGCTGCGGGCGTGGCTGCGTGCCTCGGTGCTGATTTTGTGAAGGTAAACTATCCCAAAAAGGAAGGCTATGAATCAAAGGAGATATTCAAAGAGGCCGTCCTGGCCGCAGGCCGTACTAAGGTCGTTTGCGCAGGCGGCTCCAGCAAAGATGCAGAATCCTTTCTCAAGGAACTCCACGACCAGATTTATGTCAGCGGCGCCGCAGGTAATGCGACAGGCAGAAACATCCACCAAAAGTCCGTTAAGGAGGCAATACGGATGTGTAATGCCATTTATGCCATTACAGTGGAAGGGGCCGGCGTAGAAGAGGCTTTAAAGATTTATCATTCAAAATAGAATACGTGCGCGTATAAGAACGTTGGTCTCGCTGCGTCACGGTCAGAGCCGTTGGAATCAGGAAAATATATTTGCAGGCTGGACTCATGTGGATACATCAGCGGTCCTGTTTTCTACATAACCTTCCATGCTAACGATCACTTTGCTCTATTTATCACTTTCTTCAGTAAGTATCTTTTCCGTCTCCCTGGCCATGTAACGTACAATGGCGCTGCAGAACTTCCTCCTCTCAGGGGTGTGAAACTCCTCCCTCTCCCTCCAGACCTTTGTCACGGTGGCACATTCCGTGGTCTTAAACTTATCGGCATAGGTCTCGACCACCTTTTGGGACTTTTTATAAGCTGGACTGGTGCTGTCTTTAGGATTGGTCCTCCCATATTTAAGGCCAACGGCCATGATGGGACCTGTGATTGCACCGCAGGTCATACCCTTACCTCCCATACCTGTCCCAAACCCCGTTGCCGCCCTGAGCAGCTCATCTGGAACATCTATTACCCCCTTGTCCTTGAGCGCATGGAGAATGCTTTCAGCGCACCCGAAACCTTTCATGTAATTCTCCCTGGCCAGTTCACCCACGTCTTTTTCTTCCATTCATCGGATCTCCCTATGGTCATCTACAGATTGTAATTCCTGCGCAAGCAGGAATACACCTTGATGTCCTTTTAGAAGTTTCAATCGTAAATATTACCTGTTTACTCCGGTTATATAATTTGCTAGCCTGTTACGATGTCGAGACGATTATAACCGGTCGCGTCTCCACCGAAAACAATATAAACATTGCCCATTAAACATATAGAATAGGACAATTCTATGAGAAAGGTCAGGGCCTTGCCCCCTCTTCCAAGGCGCAAGGCTGACACCCATAAGGGCACGTACGGCCGGGTGATCGTACTGGCCGGTTCGGTAGGAATGACGGGCGCGGCCTGTCTGACCAGTAAGGCCGCCTTACGCAGCGGAGCGGGGCTTGTTATCCTGGGCATACCAAAAAGTCTTAACCAAATAGTCGCCACAAAATTGACCTGTGTCATGACAAAACCACTGCCGGAGACTAAGGAACAAACCCTTTCTTACAAGGCGAGGGACGACATTGTAGCGATGAGTCAAAGGACGCAGGTGGTGGCCCTGGGGCCTGGTCTCTCTCAGAACCCCGACACGAAAAAACTGGTGCTGTATCTCCTTGAAAATCTTGGTGGATGTCTGGTAGT
>MHZB01000080.1 GCA_001828605.1 Planctomycetes bacterium RIFCSPLOWO2_12_FULL_50_35
GTCCTCAATACCATAAAGGACCATCGAGTCGCCACCAATTTGTTCACCGGTCTGTGGGTCCACAGGCGCAACACCTCGAAAGTCAAAACCCCTGATAGACCCTAGACCTCCGGCAAAAAACCGCTCGAAGATGGGAACTGTACTATCCGTGGTAGAATCTACCATGCCGATAGTGCCTCCGACCCTAAGGACGTGGGCCCCCCACCATTCAGGCTCCCATACCTTGTAATATTTCTTTGCCGACGCAACAAATTTCCATATATTAACATCTATGCCAGAAATCTCAAAGTTGGCGTCTACCAGGTGTCCCTTCGTGGGAAACATAGGATGGTTTCGCTTGTCCCAGACGGTCCTAAGGTCGCCAGACAACTTTTTTCTCGTTCCCGCCTGTTCCTTAATAAACTGGGCTGCATTCAGGGATACGTCTTCTATTTTAATGCGCTCAAACCCTGGCGTAACGCCAACGCTGAGGGTGGGCGTAATCATCCTCCCCAGTGTAAAACGATTTCCCAGCCTCTGCTCGGTGTACTCCTTCCTGTCCCGCGTAAAGAAGAAGGTACTTCCCCCGGCAGAATAAACCGAATCGTAAATAGAGGGATCGCTCAGAGACAAAATGGCTTCGGTACGCTTAAGCCCGGGACTAAACTTGGCATCAAACACGTGTCCCGCACCTCGAAATGCGTCGCCCGACCAAAAGTCGCGTAAATTTTTTGGGGGGTCTACGATGTTAAAGTTATTGTCGGTATAGGAAATATCCCCAAAGAGTCCGGAGTTCATTCCAAATCCGGCGCCGAACCGCAACACGCCAGACCTACCTTCCTTCACCTCCACGAGGAGGTTGGAAAGGTCGGGGCGGGAACCCTGCTCACTCAACATGTTTACCGGCATCGGCGATTGCTTATCAAAGTACCCCGTCGCCATTAATTTCTCGTGGCTATCCCGAATCTTTACGCTGTCAAACCTCCCGCCGGGAGAGAACAGCAACTCTCTCCTTATGACATGGTCCTCCGTCCTCTCGTTGCCTCTTATCTTAATTTCTTCTATATAGAACCGCTTCCCCTCGTTTATCTCGTATGACAAGTCAACCTTCGCTGCCACGGGGCTGAAGATGCGTTTGGGTATCACCCTGGCACTTACAAAGCCCTGCTCACCGTACAGCGTTCTAATATTCCTGCTATCCTCCTCCATAACCGGCGGCTGAAAGGGTCCGCCTATATAAAGTTCCATGTCCTTGAAAAGCTCTGCGGTAGAGAAGAGATTATTACCCTTAACCTCTATCTTGTTTACACGGTATCTTTCCCCTTGATCTATTACGAATGTGACAACGGCGTATTCCCTGTCTTTACTATAAGTCAATCGTCCCTCAACCTTTACGTCCAGCCACCCCCTGTCTACATAAAACTCTTTCAGCTTTTCCTTATCCCCTTCAAATTTTTCTTCGTCAAAGATGCCCCTAAATAAGACCCCGGGAAAGCGTTTCCTGCGGGTCTTTACCTGCCTCCTGAGTTTCTTGTCACTGAAGGCCTCGTTGCCCTCAAATAACACCTTCCTTATGGTTACCCTGGGGCCCTCCTTTATCTCGTAAATTACCTTTACCTCGCCGTCGGACTTCTCTAGTTTACTGCTGACCTTTACAAATTGGTATCCCTTGTTCAGATAGAGGTCCTTTATTTTCTCCTCGCCCAGTTTGATCAGATAATGTTTCAAGTAGTCCCTACTCTGAAATTCAAGGACCTTCCTGAGCTTTTTGTCACTTATATCTTCGTTGCCCTCAAATTCAATAGATGTAATTGCCGGTCTTTCCGTCACAATAAAGGTTAAATTAAGGCCTCCCGGAATGTCTTCCAGAACCACGTCCACATTATCAAAGTAGCCCATGGCCCATATACTAGAAACGTCCTGAGACACCGTCTCTTGATTATACGGGTCACCTTCCCTCAGCTTTATCGATCCCTTTATAGCAGCCGTACCTATACGCTTGTTGCCCTTTATCTCTATCTGCTTTACAATCTTCCCTTCTCCACCCTCTTGGGCCTGAACTGAACCTCCACAAACGAGGAAAAAGACAAAAATACAAGCGACGGCAAGGTTCTTAACCGTGGGATAAGCCATCCCATGCCTTCTTCAATAACCATCTTCCGGTAAAGTGGCGGCGCTTTCAAAACGCATACACTCGTTAAGAAAAGTAAGCTTTACGGTGCCAATAGGGCCGTTTCTCTGTTTTGCTATTATTAAGTCTGCATCCTTCGGATTCTTCTCCGCATTGTAGTACCCATCACGATGAAGCAGCAGCACCAGGTCTGCATCCTGTTCGATGGAGCCGGACTCCCTGAGGTCCGACATCCGCGGCTTTTTCTCCTCCCGCATCTCTACAGAACGATTAAGCTGGGATACGGCTATAATCGGTATGTCCAGCTCCATTGCCAGGGACTTCAGCCCTCTGGATATATTTGATATCTCCTGTTGGCGATTTTCTGCGCTCGGTGAGTCCATGAGCTGGAGATAATCCACCGCCAATAATTTTATGTCGTGCTGGGCCTTCATGCGGCGCGCCTTCGCCCTCAGGGCCATTATGGAGAGTCCTGGGGCGTCGTCAATAAACATCTTGGCCGGTGAAAGTATCTCGGCGGCAAGGCTCAGCTTGCCCCAGTCCTCATTAGGTATTCCGCCTTTTCGTACTTTGTGGGTGTTAAGCCGTGCATACGAACAGAGCATATTCTGCGCTATCTGCCGCGCATCCATCTCGAGGGAAAACAGCACCACCGGCAGTTTCTCTACCACACCGACATGCTGCATTATATTCAGGACAAGACTTGACTTGCCCATACTGGGTCTGCCTGCCACCACAATAAGCTGGGAGGGTTGGAATCCGCAGGTCAGGTCATCGAGGTCGTAAAGACCCGTGCCCAGACCCGTAAGCCTGCCCTTCCTGTCATTCATATTCTCCAGTCTCTTAAAGGCCGCACTTATCAGGTCTTCAATGTGTAAAGTCTTGTCTGCATATTTTTTCTCTGCGATGTCAAATATCCGCCTCTCTGCCTTATCAAGCAGCGCGCTGACTTCGCCCCTATTTTCAAAGACGTCTTTTTGTATCTTAACGGCAGCCTCTATAAGGTCTCTTTTTATTGCATTGTCTCGTATAAGATTGGCGTAGTATTCTGCGTTGGCTATTGAAGGTACTACTTCCAATGTCTCCATCAGGTAACCCAGCCCCCCTACCTTCTCCAGGCTCCCGCGTCTTTCAAGTTCGGCCTTTAGAAGGACCAGGTCAACGGCCTGATTCTTGTCATAAAGTTCCACTATGGTCTGGAAGAGTTCTTGGTGGGCTGTCTTATAAAAGCTGTCCTTTGAGACGTACTGCAGAACATCATCTATAACCGTATTATCGAGGAGCATGGCCCCTAGAAGGCTGACTTCGGCCTCGAGACTTTGAGGCGGCATCCTCTCTAAAGTTTGCACTGCCATAAGCCTCCCCCCTCTTTTTTCGTCACAAGTTCCTATACTCTATATAACGCTACTCTTCTCTCACTACAAAGAGCTTAACTTGGGCCCTTATTCCGGGATAGAGATCAAGAGTCACATCGTAAGTACCACACTGCTTTATATGTTCCTCCAGGCGTACAGATTTCTCGTCCACTGCATAACCCCTGCGGACAAGCTCCTCGGCAATATTGGCAGGGGCAACAGAACCAAAAAGACGTCCCTCTTCATTGGCCTTGGTGGCAATACTAAATTCAAACCCGGACAGATCTTTTGCAAGCTTACTCAACTGCTCCTTGGTGAGTTTCTCCTTCAACTCCTCTTTCCTTCTCTGTATCTCCACTTCTTTGGTATTCGCAGTGGTTACCGTGGTAGCCAGACCGTTGGGGAAGAGAAAGTTCCTTGCATATCCGTCCGCTACGGTCACCACATTACCCATTTTCCCAAGTTTTTCCACGTTCTTTCTAAGCAGCACCTTCATGACATAATCCCTCAAAAAGGCTAAGCCGTGTAAGGAAGCAGGGCCAGGTACCGAGCCCTCTTTATAGCGCTCTTGGTCAAACGCTGGTGTGTGGCGCAGTTACCCGTACGTTTCCGGGCGAGCAATTTGCCCTGCGTGGCGACAAGCTTCTGGATGTTGGATAGGTCCTTGTAATCCACCTCCTCCATGTTCATCCTGCAGAATCTACACTTCTTTGTGTATACGTACTTCCTCTTTTGTACTTTAGTATCCTCTCGTGCCATCTAAAAAGGTATCTCCTCCTCGTTAATGTCCCCTGAAGCGGGTCCCTTGTCCGTGCGACTTGCATCAGAAGGTCCGCTTCGTTTCTTAGTCTGTCCAATAAACTGAAAGTCCTCGGCCACTACGCTCAGGGCATTGCGCTTTTGGCCTTCTTGGGTCTCCCACTGCCTAAACTGAAGCCGCCCCTCTATAAATATCGGACTCCCCTTGGAAAAGTACTCGCTGATAATCTCTGCCCTTTTTCCAAACATGCTTACGTCCACAAAGCATACATCTTCTTTCTTCTCTCCCTCGGGGGAAGTCCAGTTTCTCGAGACGGCGATGCCAAAACTCGCCAGTGCCTTGCCGTTCTGCGTATAGCGAAGTTCCGGGTCCCGCGTAAGATTGCCCATCAGAAATATCTTGTTGAGACTTGCCATATCCGGTCTGCTCAGAAATTATTATTTAATATCCATTCCTCAGAGGCTGTCCCCCTTCGATCTCTCCGGTGGAATCGCCTCTTCAATCCGTGTGGATGAAGGCGACTGCTGAATGTCTTGCTGCACAGCGGTCTCCGGTCTTTTCTCAACCTTCAGGATCAAACACCTCAAAATGGCATCCAAGAGCTGACAATCCCGCCTTATATCCGAGATTATCCCGGCAGGGGCCTCAAAATAGACCTGCATGTAAGTCCCTCTTCTATGCCCCTTTACTGGGTATGCGAGCTTTCGCTCGCCCCACTTCTCTACACTGGTTACCTGAGCATTTCTCCTCTTCAATATGCCCTGCACCTGCCCTACAACGCTATCCCAATCACCGGCCTTCGTGTTGTCCAGCAAAAACATCGCTTCATAGGTTCTCAAGCCCTAAACACCTCCTCACATGAAGAACGTCGCTAATCACTGCCGCCGCGCACACATATGCCGCGTACGACAAGAAAACCGTACCGCCCAAAAACTAATTGTATTTCTTTGCACACTCGTCTATGCCGCCGTGCATCCAATCAATGACAACCTTGCAAGCCTGCTCCAATGCCTCGTCAATTACGCCCGTCTCCTCCTTAGGAAACGGTGTCAGTACATATTCGCTCGCTTGACCCTGAGACGGAAGTCCCAGGCCTATCCGCAACCTTGGGAATTCGGTGCTGCCAAGGCTCTGGATAATAGACTCAAGACCCTTGTGTCCTCCACTGGAGCCTTTCCTCCTTATCCTGAGCCTACCCAAAGGCAAATTAAGGTCATCACAGATTACCATTAATGAATCTGTACTGCAAGCGTAATGATTGAGTACGCCTTTGACTGACAGGCCGCTGTGATTCATATACGTCAGCGGTTTTACCAGAATAAGCCTGTCGTCATCAAGCGGTATTTTCCCAATAAGTGCCTTGAATTGCCGTTTACCTACCTCCACACCAAAACGCTTCGCCAACCTATCAACTACCATAAATCCTAGATTGTGCCTCGTTTTGGTATATTTCTCACCTGGATTTCCCAGACCTACGAGAATCTTCATTAAGAGGGCCTCAAGACTCCTCTTCCACCTCTTCTTCCTTGACCTTCTTCACAATCACCTCCGGCCCCTTAGCCAACTCCCCCTCTTCGACAGGTGCGGCCTCTTCCTTTACCATTGGAAGTCTCACTTGCGCCACCAGCGTATTCATATCGCCATGGGCTATTTCGACACCGGAGGGGAGCCTTACGTCCTTCAGCGTCAACTGCCCGCCAACATCAAGGCCGGACACATCCGCAGTAAGTTTCTCCGGTATGTGTGCAGGCAAACATCTCACCTCAACCGTCCTCCGTATCTGCTCCAATACACCGCCTTTCGCCGCACCGACAGGGGTTCCACGTACCTCTATGGGAACCTCCAGGGTAATCTCCTCGTCCATGTACACACGAACGAAATCGGCGTGAAGTATATCTATACCGAAGGCGTCGTACTGCGTCTCCCTTATAAGAGCATCTTGCTCATTATTATCACAGTGGATTCGAAACATCTTTGCACCCGTTTGCAGTGCCGTTCTAAAATCCTTTTCTGGAACAGAAATAGCCAGCGTATCCTCTTTGTGTCCGTAGACGACCGCCGGCAACTTACCGTCTCTCCTTAACCTGCGGGCTGCGTGAGACCCCAGTTGTGTCCTTTTCTCTACCTGCAAAACAGGATTATCCATTTACCTCTACCTCCATTTCAAAACTAAACAAACAATGCGCTGATAGACTCATTGGTGTGTATCCTCCTCATGGCCTCGCCTAAGAGCCCTGAGATGCTGAGCACAGAAATCCTCTCCCCTAACTGTCTTGCCCTTCCGTCGAGTGGGATAGTGTCTGTAACCGCCACTTCCTTGATGGGTGCACCTGCAAGTTTCTCGGCTGCCGTGCCGCAGAGCACGGCGTGGGTCGTACCCACATATATGTCTTTTGCACCTTTATCCTTAAGAACCTTTGCGGCCTGAACAATGGAGCCGCCTGTTGCAATTATATCATCAATCATAATTACGTTCTTGCCCGCCACATCACCTATTACAAAGCCCACCTCTGTCTCTTCCGGGCCTACCCTGCGTTTATCTACCACGGCCATCTTTATGTTAAGCTTCCTTGAGTATGCCCTGGCTATCTTTATGCCACCTACGTCCGGTGACACCACTACCACGTCGGACAGACCCAGCGACCTATAATGTTCACAGAGTACCGGAAACGCAAAAATGTGATCCACGGGTATGTCAAAAAACCCCTGGATTTGTGCCGCATGAAGGTCCATGGCCAGCACCCTGTCCACGCCGGCCTTGCTTATAAGATTTGCCACCAATTTGGCGGTTATGGGCACACGCCCTTCATCCTTCCTGTCCTTTCTGGCATATCCGTAGTAGGGTATCACTGCCGTAACCCTGGCAGCCGAGGCCCTCTTGGCACAGTCAATGAACATCAAAAGCTCCATCAGGTTCTCGTTAACCGGCGGACACAGCGGCTGTACTATGAAAACATCCGTACCCCTTATATCCTCATTCACCTTCAGGTCTATCTCGCCGTCGGGAAAGCGGCCTACATAGGCATCCCCCAGCGGGATATCCAGATATTCACATATCCTACGGGCCAAATCCGGATTAGAATTACCGGTAAATACCTTCAGATTGTCTAGACCTTCAATAAGTGTCTTTTGGTCCATCCTCTATTTACCCCTCTAACAATATCCCTTCTCTTGCCACAAGTTATACTGAATTGTCCCTAGGAGTAACAAACACCCCCACGTCACGAAACCCCAGAAAAAATCTCTAAAACTGTCCTTCTGAGGGAGCGAAACGACCAAAGAATGTAGCACTAACGTTGAACGTGGCAGTCCGCCTTAGGCGGACCACGCTACATAACGGATTAGATTCTTCGCCTCGCTCAGAATGACGATACAGTGTCAGGAAACCCTTTTAAAATCATTATTATAATACTATCTACCAACTATCTCAGTAACTTTCTTAAGGTCCTCTTGAGAATTTACCCCAAGTACCTCATCGGGGTCGGAGACGGTGAAGGCGCTTACCTTCTTGCCCACACTGCTGAGAACCTCTATTACCTGGGTCAGGTAATATTCTCCCTTCCTGTTATCCGGGGTAAGCCTTTCAAGGGCCTCCAGAAGCGGTGCAGCCCTGAAACAATAGATACCCGAGTTCACCTCGTGTATCTCCGCTTCTTCCTCGCTGGCGTCCAGGTCTTCCACAATCCTGGTAATCCGGCCGTGCCTGTCCCTCACCACGCGGCCGTAACTTTTTGGGTCATCCAGTCTTGCTGTTACCAATGTTGCATCAGAGGAAGTCTCACGATGCACCTTCCGAAGGGTCTTTATTGTACCAGGTTTCACGAGGGGGCTGTCCCCCGGAAGCACTACTATATTCTCAGGTACATTTCTAGACTCGCACCCCAAAAGAGTGCTTGCAACCTTCAGGGCGTGCCCGGTGCCCAACTGTTGAGACTGCTCCACCCAATCCACGTCGAGCCCTTCCAGCACCTGGGCAACCTCATTCTTCTTATAACCCACTACCACCAGCACCCTTGAAATGCCCGCCTTCCTCACTGCATTTACAACCCATTCTATCATGGGCGCGCCGCATAAGCTGGCGAGCACCTTCGGACCCGTAGATTTCATTCTAGTACCCTTACCGGCGGCAAGGATAACGGCCACTTCACTATGTAAATCCCTTTTTCTCGAATACATTCTGTAAAGCTACCCGGGGAGGATTCGAACCTCCAATGAGAGATCCAAAATCTCTAGTGTTACCATTACACTACCGGGTAGTGATCAGCCTACAAGCACGGCTCCCTCACTGGCAGAGCTGACGAGCCGGGCGTATTTGGCAAGATAGCCACTTACCTGAGGTGTAATGGGTTTCCATTTTTTCTTTCGCTCCCCAAGCGTGCTCTCCGGTACGCAAAGCTCCAAACTGCGATTGGGTATATCTATAGAGATTTCATCGCCTTCCTCGACCAGCGCAATAGGGCCTCCCACCAGGGCCTCCGGGCAGACATGTCCGATGCACGGCCCACGCGTACCGCCGGAGAAACGACCGTCTGTAATAAGGGCCACTGACGCCGCTAGACCCATCCCAACCAGCGCCGCCGTCGGCGAGAGCATCTCTCTCATGCCGGGGCCGCCCTTAGGCCCTTCGTACCTGATTACCACCACGCTGCCGGGGCCAATCTCCTTGTTCATTATGGCCTTCATGGCCTGTTCTTCTCTATCGAAAACCCTCGCCCGGCCCTTAAAACGCCTGGCCTTGGCGTCAACGGCGCTTTGCTTGACGACGGCACCCTCAGGGGCAAGGTTACCGTAAAGGACGGCGATGCCCCCCTCCTGGCCTGCGACCTCCTCCCTGCTCTTTATCACCTTCGTGTCGGAGGATTCCGCCTCAGCGGCAATCTCCGAAATCCTCTTGCCACTCACTGTCATACAATCGTTGAGTTCTTCCTTCAGCCTATTCAAAACGGCCGGAATACCTCCCGCATAATACAGGTCCTCAAGAAAATATCTTCCACCGGGCGCAAGATCAACCAGGTGGGGTATCCTCTTGCTTATCTCATTAAACTGGCTCAGAGTAATCTTCACCCCGGCCTCTCTTCCTATGGCTGGCAGATGAAGACACGTATTGGTAGATCCCCCCAGGGCCATGTCCATAACTAGCGCATTCTCAAAGGCCTCCGGGGTCATTATAGCCCGTGAAGTTACACCTTCTTTGGCCAGCCTGACTGCTACCTGCCCGCTCTTATAGGCAATCCTGTCCTTCTCCGCAGAGACGGCTAGGGAGGCTGCACAGCCCGGAAGCGACATCCCCATGGCCTCGGTCAAACAGGCCATGGTATTGGCCGTGTAAAGACCCTGACAAGAACCCGCCCCAGGACAGGCCTCCATCTCCAAACGGTCCATTTCTTCCTGGGTAATCTCTCCCTTCCGCCTCTTGCCCACGGCCTCAAACGTATCGCCCACCAGGGAGAGTTTCTTTCCCCCCAGGTTCCCGCACATCATGGGACCGGCCGTTACCACTATCCCAGGTATATCCAGTCTAGCCAGTGCCATCAACATCCCCGGAGTAATCTTATCACAATTGGTCAGTAATACCAGACCATCAAGGCTATGCGCGCCGGCTACACATTCAATGGCATCCGCTATAACTTCCCTTATGGGCAGTGAATAGCGCATCCCCGGGTGTCCCATAGCTATACCATCACATATCCCGGGGATGCCAAATATAAAGCTTATCCCGCCGCCCGCATGCACCCCCTTCTCTATAGCCGTCTCCAGGCGTCTCATATGCACATGCCCTGGAATAAGCTCGGTATAGCTGCTGGCCACACCTATAAAGGGTTTCTTTAAGTCTTCCCTGTCCAGCCCTGTAGCAAAGAGAAGGGACCTGGCGGGGGCACGTTCAAGCCCTACTTTAATAACGTCGCTACGCAAGGGAATCCTTTAGTCGTCAATTCAATCCGGAGTGTGTAAGTGCAAATACAACAACATATTAAGATATCACAAGCTCTTTATTTTGAACAAAGGATGGTAGCACACCTTATTTATCAAGTCAAGCAAATTCCATTGGTTAGAATTCCCTTGACTTTCCTTTCCAAAATTGCTTAACTTGCGATTTAATAATAGCTTGCGATTAGTTCGTCGTGCTTCCATGCATCCTTCACCGGCCCACAGGGTCATTGGGGGCGCGCCTTATGAAAGGGTTTTTTGTCTAAAAGATGGTCTTGATAAGCGGATGCCTCGTGGGTCTGGAATGCAGGTACGACGGGGGTACCGAGAAAGATGAAGACCTGCTGGCGTCATTAAGAGGTATCAATCTCCTGCCCTTCTGCCCGGAACAAATGGGCGGACTCCCCACCCCGAGACCCAGCGCAGAAATAACGGGCGGCGACGGCCACGACGTATTGGCCCGCAGGGCCAGGGTTGTCAATGAACACGGCGAAGACGTCACCGAGCCTTTTATCCGCGGGGCAATGGAGTCAATGAAACTTGTAAGGCTTTTTAACACAACCAAGGCCTATCTCAAGGGCAAGAGTCCATCCTGCGGCCTTGGTACAATATTCAGAAACGGCCGTCAGGTCAAGGGCGACGGCGTATGCGCAGCGCTGCTGTCACAGAACGGCGTAAATATTACCTGCGTCTGAGGCGGTAAAACCTCCGGCCCCCTGTAAAATTGTCGTTCTGAGGGCAAATGATAGACAACGAAGTTTACTTCGCTGACGTATTGCTTTCCTAATTTAGAGCAGAAATACGCGGAGAACTACCTTGTTTAAAAGACTTCAAGATTGGACACTGCACTGGATAAATACACCGTATGCCACACCCGCCCTCTTCGCGGTAGCCTTTGCCGAGGCATCTTTCTTCCCCATCCCCCCCGACGTACTGCTTATCGTCATGGCGCTGGCCGTACCGTCGAAGGCCTTCCGGTATGCCATCGTCTGCAGCGTAGGCTCGGTACTCGGAGGCTGCTTTGGATACTTCATCGGTTATGAACTATTCGAACTGGTGGGCAGGCCCATTATAACTTTCTACGATTTATGGAAGGAGTTTGACTACGTAAGCAAACGGTTTCACGAAAACGCCTTCGCCGCCATAGCCATTGCCGGCTTCACCCCCATACCATACAAACTCTTTACTATCGCAGCGGGAGTCTGTAAAATCCAGTTCACTACCCTGGTGGTGGCATCTATACTGAGTCGAAGCGCGAGGTTCCTCGCGGAAGGCGCCCTAATATATTTCTTCGGCGAACGGGTAAAGGTTTTTATAGAAAAATACTTCAACATACTCTCCATAGTATTTGTGGTAATGCTTATACTTGGGTATGTACTTCTTAAGGTGCTTTCAGGTCACTAAACTATCATGCAAAGACCGGTAATAAGAAACCTATGCAAAAGTCGTTTTCATTACCAGCGTCATTCTGAGCGAAGCTGTAGTGGTCGAGCTTGCTCGACATCAGGCAAAATTAAGCAGAGCAAGCTCTGCCACTACATTAATATTGCCTTCAGAACGAAGATGATTATGCAGAGTTTTGTAAAGCGTGTAGCGTGGCAGCTCGCTGCCACGATTACGTGCGAGCAAGCTCGCACGCTACATCCCTTTCGCCCAGAGCAAATGCAAGGTCTTTCAGCGGTCTCAATAATTACTGTAATATCAATCCTTCTGATGTCTCCCCCCACACTCTCTGCCCAAACCGCTGAGACGGGGACCGAGACCTACGGGCCGGTAGTATCGGGTTTCTTCTACCCAAGGTCGGAAGAGACACTGCGAAAGCAGATCGGAGACCTGCTGGGAAAGGTGCCAAAACAGGATATCGCCGGCCGGCCGGCGGCGCTCATCTCTCCACACGCCGGATACGACTACTCCGGCGGGGTGGCCGCCTACGGTTACAACGCCCTCAAGGGAAGGGATTACAAAAGGGTCGTAGTCATCGCCCCAAGCCATTATGGCAAGAGGTTCAGGGGGGTGGCCGTCCTGGAGGCCTCCCGATACAAAACACCCCTGGGGGAAATAGAAATAGACACGGAGGTCTGCAGAGAACTCGTTAATAATTCCCCCCGCTTCGGCTCAAATCCGCTTTTTGGTTATTATTCGGGCGCCTACAAGAACGAACACTCCATGGAGACACAACTCCCATTTTTGCAGACCGTCCTTGGCGAATTCAAACTGGTGCCGTTAGTGGCTGGAATCCTGATGGACAACGACTACACCTCGGTGGCCGACGCCATTAAACCTTATCTTGACGACAGTACACTGGTTGTCGCCAGTTCAGACTTCACCCACTACGGGAGCAGGTTTGATTATGTGCCATTCGCCAGCGAAATAGAAAAGAACATCAAGGTGCTGGACGACGGCGCCATATACGAAATCCTCAAGAAGGACTTTAAGGGCTTTGTTGACTACAGGGAAAAGACGGGGATAACCGTCTGCGGTTTTACGCCAATCGCAGTGCTCATAAAACTCCTGCCCGCCGACGCCCAGGGCACGCTGCTGGCATACGATACGTCCGGCAGGGCCGTAAAGGATTTCAGCCACTCGGTCAGCTACGCCTCCATAATCTTTACCGTACCGACAGGGGGGAAGACAGGTAAGGCGGCAGAACCCTCTACGCCTACCAGTCGGCTTGCCCCGGCAGATTATCGTCCGGAAGGGAACGGGTGGGAAGCGGGAGAAAATGTGGTGCTGACAAGCGACTCCACGCAAACGTCCGACCCAATCAACGATAAAGAGTGCAAGACACTACTAAAGATTGCCCGCGATACCCTGGAGACCTATACGCAGACGAAAAAACGCCCTGACGTCTCCGGATACCCGCTGACGCCGAGGCTGAAGGAAAAGAGCGGTGTGTTTGTAACCCTTAAGAAAAACGGCGAACTCCGGGGCTGCATAGGCCACATACAGCCGATGACGTCGCTGTGGCATGCGGTAATGGAAAACACAGTAAGCTCTGCCTTCAAGGATCATCGTTTCCCTCCGATAAGCGAGGAGGAACTGAAAGACCTTGATATAGAAATATCGGTGCTCAGCCCGCTGAAGAGAATTAACGGTCCTGAGGAATTCCACGTAGGAGAAGAGGGAATCTTAATAAAACTAGGAGGTTGTCAGGCGGTATTCCTCCCGCACGTGGCAACGGAGCAGGGCTGGGACAGGGACCAGACCCTGTGCAACCTCTGCGTCAAGGCGGGTCTTCCATGGTACGCCTGGTGGAACGATGACATGGAATTCTACGTCTTCACCGCCAGGGTAATCCACGAAGAACTGCACGAACGGCTCAGCAGTAACTAGAAATAATCCATTAGTGATGAACGCCGTTGTAACAGACGAAGAAGAGATTCAGAGGGAAACCTCAATACACGAAAAGCTTCTGGGCATAGCCAGACGGAGTGTAGAGGCGGCGGTAAGAGGCTCACCGATGCCAGACTTTGCGGTTACCGACCCGGAACTTTGTCACCGTCACGGCGCATTCGTCACCATAAAAAGACACGGCGCACTCCGGGGCTGCATAGGCCGATTCGTATCAGACATCCCCCTCTACCAACTCGTCAAAGAGGTAGCCGTCTCTGCCGCCACCGAAGACCCCCGATTCAGGTACGAGCACTTAAGCGAGGCGGAGCTTGGCGAAATAGACATCGAGGTCTCGGTAATATCTTCCCTCAAAAAGATTTCAAATCCCCTGAACTTCCAGCTTGGCAGGCACGGCATATACATCAAGAGGGGGGATAACGTTGGGTGCCTCCTCCCCCAGGTTGCCCATGAAAAGGGCTGGTCCAAAGAGGAATTCCTCTCTTACTGCTGTCTGGGGAAGGCGGGGCTTGGCCCCAACGCCTGGAAGGAGGCCGATACGGAGGTCTACGTATTTACCGCAGGCATTGTAAGCGAACATAATTAGGAATACGTTTAGAACCGTAGGGGCGTATGGCAATACGCCCCTACAATTTTGCGGGCAGATTTAGAGACCTGTGAGGCATCCTTTTTTTATAGATGCAGCGTCGGGTCTCCGTACCCGACGGCGGTGCGACCGCTGCGAGCGGCGTCCGATGCGGCACCCTTAACGAGGGTTACCGTCCCCACGTTACGCTTCTGCGAGCTGTAGGGGCGAGGTCGCCTCGCCCCTACGTTCCCCCCCATACATACCCGCAGGTCTAAAGCCCTGCGGCACCCATCTTTTTATAGTCGGGTAGGTCGTGGTTACACCATGACCTTACAACAAAGCCGCATTGACGGTCAAGGCGTGGCCTTGACCTACCCTGCTCATCTTTTTACAGATGTAGTTGCTCGATTCATCGAGCCTGCGATGCCCCATGAATGGGGCAACTACACTCTTTTTTGTTTTATGTAGCGTGGCAGCCCTCGGCCTGAGGCTTCGGCAGGCGGTTCGGCTGAGCTCACCGTCGAAGCCTCAGCCCCTGAGTCTATCGAAGGGCTCACGGCCGAAGCCTCGCAATGACAGCTCTATCTTTGACTTTTTCACAAATCTCAATATAAACATCTATATATATCACTATACAACGTTCGCAAAAGGCGTATAATCCTGCAAATATAAGCTTGAAAATGTCTGCAAACTCTGTATACTTTTTATATCGGTAACCTGCCCGCTTGCGGGGGAACTGCGTATACCCCCCCCCTTTTTTTTGAGTAACTTACTACAACGCGGTAACTTACGAAAATTGTTCCGATACATTTCCTCATTCGGGGGCCAAGGGGGGCGATGTTGGTATGAGACCCAAAATCAGCGAAAAGGAAATAGGGCTACGTAAGCGCTACGCCGAATTGACCGAGGAGGATGTTGCCCTCCTTAGAGAAGTGCAACCCATCGTAACTGCCCACCTGGACGAGCTGGTAGAGGCGTTCTACTCCCATCTCCTGCATTTTGAAGAAACCAGAAAAATCCTCAAAGACGAAGCTACAGTAAACAGGCTCAAAGATGCCCAGAAACGCTACCTCATGGGCCTCTTTACCGGAGATTATGGGCCAGAGTATGTGGAAAGCCGCTTCCGCATAGGGGAGGTCCATTACAGGATTGGGCTGGGTATCAAATGGTATCTTGGCGCCGTCCACCGCTACGAGTGGCAACTGGTGGGGTTAATCCGTAAACACACTCAGTTCGATAAAGATAAGCTGCGGCGGGTGGGGAGGGCCATCTGTTCCATCCTTTATTTTGACACGCAGTGGGCCTTAGAGACCTATGAACTTGCCTATACGGAGGAATTAAGAAATAAAATCAAGGAGCTAAGAATACATGCCCACCAGCAGGAGGCGGTTGCTAAAATCGGTATGCGCGCCCTGGCGGTCAGCGACCTTTCTACACTGATGGACGAAGCCGTTGCAATTGTTGCCGAGACCCTCGGAGTGGAATATTGTAAGGTCTTGGAACTCCTTCCGGACAAAAAAGCTTTGTTGTTACGGGCGGGGGTAGGTTGGAAGGTGGGTCTAGTGGGGCACGCTACAGTGGGAACAGGGACCGATTCACAGGCGGGCCATACCCTGCTTTCTAATGAACCTGTAATTGTTGAGGACCTGCGCATGGAGACGCGGTTCAGCGGCCCGCCGCTGCTTCGGGACCACGGCGTGGTGAGCGGCGTGAGCGTCATCATCCAAACTAAAGACGGCCCGTTCGGCGTACTGGGCGCACACACAACCAGACAGCGCACGTTCACCAGGGATAATTCTAATTTCCTCCAGGCAATCGCAAACGTAATCGCTGCGGCGATTGAGCGCAAGCAATTACAAGAACACCTCGATTATGCGGCCCGCTACGATGCCCTTACCGGCCTGCCAAATCGCGTCTTGTTCCTTGACCTTGTGAATAAGGCAGTCGCACACGCCAAACGAGAAAAGCTGCAGATGGCTGTTCTGCTAATTTATATAGACCGCCTAGAAAGTATATGCGGGTCGCTTGGACACACCGTATGCGACAGCTCGTTTAAGGCCGTAGCCAAATACCTGACAGATAGCGTGCGCATGAGTGACACTGTTGCCCGTCTGGGCAGGGAGGAAGATGCCGCAACAGTGGGTCGTATGAGCGAGCACGAATTCGCCGTGTTGCTGCCGGAGATTAACGGTGCACACGATGCCGCCAAAGTAGCCCAGAGAATCCTTGATGCATTCTCTAAGGATACCATACTGGATGACAAGAAATTTGCACTGCCCTGCAGTGTTGGCATAAGCATATACCCCTCATGCGGCGACAGCGGAGAAACCCTGCTCAAAAGCGCTAACATTGCAATGTCTCACATCAAGAAAGAGGGCAAGAGCGACTTTCAATTCTATTCTCCTGAAGTAGGTGTGGGAGTCTCAGAGCGGATAGCATTAGAAGACGATCTGCGTAAGGCGCTCGAACGAAAAGAGTTGTTGGTGTACTACCAGCCCGCGGTGGACCTCGCTACCGGGCAGATAACTGGCATGGAGGCCCTGGTGCGATGGCGGCATCCGGAGCGGGGATTGGTATCGCCTGGGAAATTCATTCCGCTGGTAGAAGAAATGGGCCTTATTATACCCATCGGCGAATGGGTACTGCGCACCGCCTGTATCCAAAACAGGGCGTGGTATGATGCGGGCCTCCTGCCCATACGCATATCAGTCAACTTTTCGACATATCAGTTTAGACAACAAAATGTGATTGAACTTATAACAAGGGCCGTAAAAGAAACCGGACTTGATCCCCACTATCTGGAATTGGAAATCACCGAAAGCGCCTTAATGGAAGCCAAGGGTGTTATCGTTGCAACACTGCTGGCATTAAAAGAGATGGGCATGGGTATCTCGATTGACGATTTCGGCACCGGCTACTCATCGCTAAGCAAGCTAAAGCATTTGCCCATAGATAAGCTGAAGGTTGACCAGTCCTTTGTGCGCGACGTCACGATACATCCCGATGATGACGCAATTGTGTCTGCGACCATCGCCATGGCACACAGCCTGCGCCTGAAGGTGGTTGCTGAGGGTGTGGAGACACCGCAGCAACTGGAATTTCTACGTTCGCTCAAATGCGACGAGATGCAGGGCTACCTGTTCAGCCCGCCTCTTCCAGCCGAAGAGGCCACGAAATTACTGGCCGAAGGAAAACGATTAGAACTATAGGGGCGCGGTGACCTCGCCCCTACAAGGGCTTTCCAACCCCCGTAGGGGCGTATGGCCATACGCCCCTACGATTTTGCGGGCAGATTTAAGACCTGCGGCACCCTCTGTTTGTCATTCTGAGCCGGAGCCTTGAGCGGAGCGAAGGGGAAGCGAAGAATCTATTGGTAGACAACGACCTTTATCCGCCTCAGGCGGATTGAATCAACGAAATAAATTTCGTTGTCTACCGCCCGTTCCTACAGCGTGAGTATTGTAAGGGTACACTCGATACATCCTACAAACCGCAATTCCTTTTGTAGGGGCGAGGTCGCCTCGCCCCTACAAGACCCCGCTCTCAAATAGCTCCTTTATCTTGCCCGCCAGGTAGAAAGAACCTGTGATACATATGCAGTCCTCAGGCCGGGCAAGTTTTCTGGCCTGTTCCAGCGCCCGGCGGGGGTCCTCCACTACCAGGGCCTTTTTGCCCCCTCCAAGATATGCACTTATCCTTTCCGCCAGCAGGCTTGGCGGCGCGGCCCTGGGCGTGTCGGCGGCGGTCAGAATCACCCTGTGGGCCACAGGCACCACCTCTTTAAATATCCCCTCCAAATCCTTGTCCATTGACAGGCCCAGTACTAATACAAGCCTGTCAAAACTCATGGCATTCCTTAACGTATCCACCAGGGCGCGCATCGAGGAGACGTTATGGGCGGCGTCCAATATTACAAGCGGCCGCTCGGAAATAACCTCTATCCTGGCCGGGCATTTCAGACCCCGCAGCGCCTCTCTCGCCGCCGTTTCGTTCCACGAAAGGCCCCCGCCCTCGGCCAGCACCTCCATTGCGCCTATCGCCGTAGCAAGATTTTCCGCCTGATGGCTGCCTAAAAGCGGTAGCCGCAGGTCGGTGTACGTCCCCTTCCACGTCTTTACACTGCACGTAATACCATCGAGGGCAAGGGCCTTCACACCAACGACCTCTATGTCTCTCCCCACAAGATAGAGCGGCGCACTTCTCTCACTGCATTTCTTTTCTATAGACTCAAGCGCCTCCAGGTGCTGGGGAGAGGACACTACCGGCACACCTTCTTTTATTATGCCCGCCTTTTCCCCGGCTATCTGGCCCAGCGTATTGCCCAGCTTGTCCATATGGTCAAAACCTATCGCCGTAATTACGGACACGCGGGGCAGTATAACGTTTGTAGCGTCGAGCCTACCCCCCATACCCACCTCAAGCACGGTCCAATCCACGCCTGTTTCTCTAAAATACATCAGTCCCAGCGCGGTAATAATTTCAAAGAACGTTGGGGCAAAGAGCGGATTTCCCCGCCGCTTTTTCTCTACATGCGGTCTCAGCCGTCCAAGGAGCCGGCGGACATCATCCCTTCCAATCATCTCGCCGTTCACCTTTATCCTCTCTTCAAGATGAACCAGATGCGGCGAGGTAAAAAGTCCCACTTTAAGACCCATCGCACTTAGGAAGTGTGCTATCATGGTCGCAGTGGAGCCCTTGCCCTTGGTGCCGGCCACGTGAACTGCGGCAAGTTCCCTGTGCGGGCTGCCCACCTGAGACAAAAGGCGCTCCACGCGTTCCAGGTCGAAACCCGGTATGTCGTACTTGTACCTGGTCAGTTTCTCGTAATCTACCGCCTGAAAGAGGAACTCAAGCGCCTGTTCATAAGAATCAAACTGCATCTAAATACCTTGACATAATGATTTTAAAATTATATGCTTCGAATCCACATCCAAGACAAAATGTAGGCAAAGGAAATTACATGAATACGGTAAAGGTAAATCTGGGCGAACGGAGCTATAAGATTCATATATCTGCCGGGGTCTTAGAAAGGCTCGACGGGATGCTCAGGGAATACTCTGACGTAACCAAGGTCATAATAATAACCGATAAGAATGTAGAACGATTTTACGGTGAGATTGTAACAAAGGGTCTGCACTCTTACAAGCCGGAGGTAACGATAATCTCTATTGACCCGGGGGAGAGACAAAAGTCATTATCCACGGCAGAATATCTTTATAACAGGCTGTTCGAGCACGAGGTGGACCGCAGAAGCCTTATAATCGCATTGGGCGGCGGCGTGGTGGGTGACCTGGCCGGTTATGTAGCCGCTACGTATATGAGGGGAATCGCATATGTACAGGTACCGACCACACTTGTGGCTCAAGTAGACAGCAGCATGGGCGGCAAGGTGGCGGTAAACCACGCCAAGGGGAAAAATCTGATTGGATGCTTCCACCAGCCAAAGGCCGTTTACATTGACCCCCTCGCCCTAAAGACCCTCCCCAGAGAGGAAATAACCGAGGGACTGGTTGAGGTAATTAAATATGGCGTTATACGTGACGCCTCCTTTTTCGACTATCTGGACAAGCACCTCCCGCAGATACTCCGGCTGGAACCCAAGGTACTGGAAGAAGTCATTGAGAACTGCTGCCGCATTAAGGCGTGGGTAGTAGAAAAAGACGAGAGAGAGGAGACGGGACTCAGGTCCATACTAAACTACGGTCATACCCTGGGCCATGCAATAGAGGCCGTGGGCGAATACGAGGGACACCGTCACGGTGAGGCTGTAGCAATAGGGATGATGCTGGCAACGGAAATAGCCATACGTCTGGGCATAACGGATGAAAAGACCTTAGAGAAGCAGAGGCAACTATTACAAAGGGCCGGCGCGCCTACTTATTACAGACAGGATGCGGAGGCATTATTCGACTTCCTTTATCGCGACAAGAAGGCCGTAGCAGGAAGGCTCAAATTCGTACTGCCTGTGAAAATAGGCAAAGTAACCCTAAAAGACGTTGATATAGCAGTCGTGAAGGAGGTATTGGCAGGTGGACGAGGAGTCTAAGGCTCTCTTACACCTGAGCCTCACCAAGGGGATAGGTTCCGCAACGTACCGTGCCCTGCACGAACGGTTTGGCTCTGCCTCGGCCATACTTAATGCGCGGAAAACCGACCTGGGAGGTATTCCCGGAATAGGCCCTAAGCTGGCAGACGAGTTCGCATGCTCCAGGGACAGTGTAGACATAGACAAAGAACTTGCCCTTGCGCAGGAACACGGCGTCAACATAATCCCGTACACCCATCAGCACTACCCGCAGAATTTAAAGGCCATCTATGACCCACCCCTCGTCTTATACATAAAAGGCGAGATAAACCCGAAGGACGTACTATCCATAGCCATAGTGGGTTCCAGGAGGTGCAGCTACTACGGGCAGTCCCAGTCCAAGAGGCTTGCAAGGCTGCTTGGCCAGTCGGGTTTTACCATAGTAAGCGGTCTTGCCAGGGGAATAGATACGGCGGCACACCAGGGGGCGCTGGAGTCGGATGCCAGAACCATCGCCGTAATGGGCTGTGGCCTTGGAAGGGTATATCCCAGGGAGAACAGGGAACTTGCAGAGCGCATAAGCTGTCAGGGTGCCGTGGTATCGGAGCTGCCGATGCTCACCCCTCCCAACGAAAAAAACTTCCCGCCGCGAAACAGACTTATAAGCGGGCTCTCACTGGGCGTGGTCGTGGTAGAGGCAGGCCAGAGGAGCGGCGCACTCATCACCGCCCACTGGGCGCTGGAACAGGGTAAGGAGGTCTTCGCCGTACCCGGTCAAGTGGACAGCCCGTACAGCCGTGGCACCAACAGGCTCTTAAAGGAGGGGGCAAAACTCGTTGAAGACCTCCGCGACATAATCGAGGAGCTTGGCCCGCTGGCAGAGACCCTGAGTATAGATGAAAAGGAAGATATTCAGGACCCCAGAAGCCTGGCGCTGAACTCTCAAGAAAAGAAAATATTCTCCCTGCTAAGCAGCCGACCCAAGACCATTGACGAAATTACCGAGGAGTCCCAGCTACCCGCCGCTAACGTCGCCAGCACGCTAATGATACTGGAGATACGGAAGCTGGTAAAACAGCTTTCAGGTAAACGATTTGTTAAGGCATAAAACTCTAACACCAGAG
>MHZB01000081.1 GCA_001828605.1 Planctomycetes bacterium RIFCSPLOWO2_12_FULL_50_35
AAGCCTTTAATATCGTCTGATGCCGTTTCAACTACTTATTGATAATGCACCTCCTCCTCACTACAATAGGCGTAAGGTTTATTGTCCAGGAAAGACAGTCGATTCTTACTCTTAGCCCCTGCGACTGTTATGTCAATGGCCTAGCCCAAGCAGGCTACGGTACGAGTAGATGGCAAATGTCCAAAGGAAGTGAGGTATGATAGCGCATCCAATAGTAGCCGTGGGTGTTTTAGGTGTTTTATTAGTGGTGTTAGTCTTCTTTCTAAGCGGCATTACCTATGTAATAGAAAGAATGCAGGGCACAAGAATGAGTCGACACCGGCATATAATTGGTGCGATTGGTATTGCCGTTGGAGTGCTTATTGCCTTGAAAGTCACGTTTTTTGTTATCGGTATTTTTTATACTGACCTTGAGAAGATTTCGTACCCTAAATCTATCAATACACAGGATAAGCAAGAAGGAAAGTAACAGAGGTATGTAGTATATAGAGTGCGTCTCGACGCACCCTTCAATCTACCTGTTGTCGTCATACCATTTCTTCAGTTTTTCGGGTGGCATGCCGCAGAAATAGGCCGTAAATAAAAAGACGTTTAGTATGTGCTGTCTGTAGATACCCTTGCCCAGATACCTCCTTGCCGACGTTGTTACCGGGTCTTTTATTATATACAGGCGGCCCTGCCGCTTGAGCCTTCTTATAATGTCCACGTCTTCCATGATTGAGATGTCCTTGAATCCGCCCAGGGTGTCAAAGGTCTTTTTCTTTAGGAAAAGTCCCTGGTCTCCATAGCGTGCCCACCACCAGCTAAAGCGGGTGAAAAAGGTTAGAAATCTGAGAAATGGATGCGGGGTGTCAAATCTCAGGCTGAACGAGCCGGCTGCCACCCCCGGTCTCGTAAGGGCGTCTGGTATCTTTCCCAGCGCCCCTTGCGGAAGGATAGTGTCAGCGTGTAGAAACAGCAGAATTTCCCCGGCAGCGTGCCCGGCGCCGGCATTCATCTGGTTGGCCCTGCCGCTTTTGCCTTGTACAACTTTGGCGTATCGGCCTGCTATCTCCCGCGTGCGGTCTCGACTCCCGCCGTCTACCACAATTATCTCAAATATATCCGCCTGTTGTTTAATTGCTCTGAGCGTAGCCTCGATTGATGCCTCCTCGTTCAAGGTCGGTATTATTACAGAAATCATTTCGTTGTATCCACTTACCATGAGAGCCAGTAATCGTGGCAGCAAGCTGCCACGCTACCTAAAAAAATTAAAATGACAGCCTTACGAGGTTTTACAGAGGTCTCTTTCCACACTTGGTAGATAACCTTGCATAAATATAAGGGATTCGTTTCTTTAGTGCACCAAAATTGCCTTGAGAATGTCTGCCGTTGGTGGTAGATTTTTGTAGGTTCAGAAAGTTAAGTCTTGGTTCATGTCAAGCTATTAAAAACACGAAGGGGGGTTGAAATGGAAAAGGCTGCTGAGAAGTTGTACAGCTGTAGTACATGTGGGCTGGTTACAACGAGCAAGGGACACTTGTGCTCACCGGCACCGGTATCGAGTTTGAAGGTAGTTAAGTGCGGCTACTGCGGGGAAGTTTCTACTGACCCAAGGCATGTGTGTCAGCCCAAGCTTGTGACCTTAAAGTTCTTTTGCGAAAACTGCGGGCGCCTCTCCAACACCAAAGGTATGCTTTGTCGGCCAAAGGCCATACCGAAGGGTAGTTCCAGTTCCAGGTCAGAAAAGACGTCTAAGAAAAAGGTAGTTAAGGCAAGAAGGTAATGGCGGTGGGTGCGCTGCGACGTGCACTTTCCACTAAAGAACCCTGAGGGTGACAAACGGGACGCGCTTCTTATACTCTTTGTATTCTTCCGGATATGCCTCGGCGAGCATCTTCTCTTCAAGGATGGCGATTATCAAGAGCAGGACTACCCATACGGGCGTAACGGCCAGGGCCCAGCGGGCCTTAAACAAAATCGCCCATCCGATAGGCCACAAGATGTCTCCCAAGTATATCGGGTGTCTCAAACGTCTGTATATCCCTCCCGTAACAAGTTCCCTTCCCCGCTTTGGCGGAGTGGAGGCGGCGGGCAGCCCTATCTGCCATATCGCCAGCACCAGCATTAGGACACCCGTCAGGAATAAGGGTAGCCCCACTATCCATGCCACGGTATCCGGCAGACCCAGGCGTGGCTGGGGAGCAAGCGGCAGTAAGAACCTGGCCAGGGCCGTACAGGTTATCAGCGTGGAGGCTACCGCCACATTGAACGGGAATATCAGCAAGTTTCTCAGTCTGGCCGAGAGATAACCCCCGATGGCGCACGTAAAACCCAACACGCCTGCGAGGGTAAGATGCAGAAATGGGAACTCAGTCATTTTATAATTGTAAACCTTACTTTAAGAGACTTGTTACAGAGTTGCAGCTGCTCGATTTATCGGGCATATAATGCCCCATAAATATGGCAGTTGCAAACGGAGTCCAAAGTTTTTAACAAGGTCATTCCGTATTTAATACGGAATCCATGGATTTGCGCCAAAGGCGCATCCTCCTCAGGCGTGACCTGCTTTTGCAGGAATGACAGCTGGTGCTGAGAGACTTTTCGGGGTCTCGGTAATATCAAGAAAAGGGCCGTTAATGAGCAGTATGCAAGCCTTGCCGACGGGCGGTTACCCAGGTCCTTTTACACCCTTATAAAGCGCCGTCCCGAACATCTTCTGAAACCCTGTCCAGTGGCTGTCGGGGCTCTGGTCTTCGGCCACTGTCCTTGAAAAGCCTTGCAGCTTTGCGTCCATATTGTCGAGGTAATGCACCGCCAGGGCCTCGGCCGTCATGGGGACCCTGGGGGAATTGGTGTCAACGTCACCGTGGTGGCTGAGTATGATATGCTTGAGCAGATCAAGCTGCTCTGGCGGGAAACCCTTTATTTTTGCGGCCTTCTCTTCGACCATCAGCACTCCGGTCACGATGTGTCCCACCAGACGTCCCTGGTCAGTATACTTAAAGCCGTCCTGATAGGAGAGCTCTCGCAGCTTGCCTATGTCATGGAGTATCATGCCCGTAATAAGCATATCCCTGTTCAAGATGCGCTGGTAGTGGTCGGCTACCTTCATGGCAAGTTTGGTTACGGACACGATATGGTCCAGTAAACCACCCAGATAGGCATGATGATAGCCCACCGAAGCGGGACACATGCTGAGCCTGCGGGATATATCGTCGTCCGCCAGAAATTGCCTCAAGAGTTCTGAGAGATACCGGTCATTAACTGAACCTACAATATCCTCAAGTTCCTTCTTTAACTCTCTGACGTCCTTCTCTGAGGATGGGAAGAGCTCCTCCAGACTGGGCGGGACAAGCTCTCGAGAGAAATCTTTTATAGTCAACTGCTGTTTATTTTTATATTCCGATATCTGGCCCCGAACCCTTAGAAAGCCGTCCGCCCCAAAGGACTCTATTTGAGCGGTATTTACATCCCACATCACGGCGACAAGTGTGCCTGTCTTATCAGCCAACTGGGCATGTATGGAGGACTTGCCTTCACCGTAGGACTTCACATCCTTTGATTTGAGCAAGAAGACCTCGTCTACTTTGTCGCCTGTCTTTAGTTGGTTGATAAACGTTCTGCCCACGACACGACTGGCTCCTATGCTGTCGGGTTTCCGTCACTTCTTCGACTTTTTCTGCGTGAGGGAAAGATACTCATCTGCGCTGAGGAGGGAATCTACGCGTTCCGGGGTCGAGAGTTTGACCTTCAACAGCCATCCCCGTTTATAGGGGTCTTTCTTCAATATGTCCGGATTGTTTAAGGGGGTGTCATTGACCTCTGCCACGAAGCCCTCGACCGGGGATGTTATCTCGTGCAGGGCATCGGTTGTCTCCACATCTCCAAGGGCCACACCCACCAGCAGTTCATCCTCTTTATTGGGTAAATCCAGATTAAGCACCTTACCCAGGCCATCGAGGGCGAATTCGGTAATGCCGATACAGGCAGTGCGCCCTTTTATATTGACCCACTCGTGGTTTGACGTGTATTTTAAGTCCCGTGGTATCATGAGTTAAACAGCTCTCCCGCACGACTTTATCAGAGAACAAATGGACTGTCAAGGTATTAAAGACTCGGCCTAAGTATCTCCTGTACGCGCCTTGATATAGATTCAGGGTCTTCTCCCTCTTTTACAACCAGCCAGCTGGCGCGGGAGAAACTCCTGAACCAGGTCATCTGCCTCTTAGCGAATCTTCTTGTGTTTTGCTTTATCTTGTCGCGCATCTCGTCGCCGCTTAGTCGCCCATCAATATACGCAAGCACCTCCTTATAGCCAAGGGCCTCTCGTGCCTGTTTGCCGAGCCCCCCCGGACGGCTTAGAAGCCCTTGTACCTCCTCTACAAGGCTCTGCTCAAGCATCTTATCTACCCGCACCTCAATTCTGCGGTGAAGGTCTTCTTTACGGTGATATAGTACTATCAGGACCGAATCGCCGTCGCCCCGCCCCCACTCCTGCTGGAGGAGAGATATGGAACTCCCCATCTTCTTGTAAACCTCCAGTGCGCGCACTATGCGCCGTAAATCTCCTTCATGTATCTTTTCTGCAGACGCAGGGTCCACCTCCTTAAGCACACCGTGGAGGTATGTACTCCCCTTTTCTTCTGCCACTGCAATTAGTTCCTCCCTCAGAGCCCAGTCCGCCTCCGGACCGCAGAAGAGTCCCTCTCTCAGGGCCTTTATGTAAAGTCCGGTGCCGCCGACTATCAGATGGGGATTCCCCCTGCACTCTATGTCGCTGATAGCCTTCTGCGCATCGTGCATAAAGCGCCCCACACTGTAGGACTCGGAAGGCTCTGCGACGTCTATCAGGTGGTGAGGCACCCGCGTCCTCGCCTCGCGGGACGGCTTGGCCGTGCCGATATCCATCCCGCGGTACACCTGCATCGAGTCCGCCGAGATTATCTCAGCGCCGATACTGCAGGCCACATGGAAGGCTGCCTCCGACTTACCGCTTGCGGTAGGGCCGGTAAGAATCCGTAAGGGTTGACGCATGGTATACTTAGGTATTGAATTGCGTACTTACAAGATATAGTACCATATCCCCCAATACAGTCAAGCTGTAGAATATTCAGCTTGACAAAATTCCGGCAGTGGGGAATAATTTTTTTGTGAAATGCCATTTTGGATAGGATAGTAGGGGCACGGTATGCCGTGCCCCTACATTAAGAATTTAGCATTGTGTTTCTTGTGTGTTGTGTCGAATGGAACCCATTTGTCTTTTATTTGTGAGAAGAAAACATGGACAGTGACAAAACAAAGGAGCATATAAACGATCTGAAGGTTGAAATACGTGCTGATACCCATAATTCTTGTAGACGCCACTATGGACGCGCGAAGTTTCATGTAGAATTGACGGAGTATGCATTTGGAAGGCTGCATGGACCTGGCGAATTAGGATGTATTTATGCAGGTCTCATAGAAAATCTATATATTGCGGCAGAATTGCTTTTGGAAACAGAACTTATACTTCTAGGCATTCCTTATAAAGATACTCATAATGGAATAAGAGAAGCGTATCGTACAAAATTTGTTCAGAGCGGGATGTGTACAAAAGAGTTTTGGGATGCTTTTAACAAGCTTGATGGTCTTAGACAAAAAGCGCGATATTTAAAAGCAACGCTTTTGATCACAGAAGCCGATAGCAAAGAACTTATAGATGTGATCAAAAAACAGGTCACATATCTGCAGGAACACTATGGCACGAAATTGTGGTAATGTTTGGGTATGCCAAGGCGCATCTAAGAAAATTCTAAGATGACGTGCGACCATGCTAAACACCGCCGCCGTTCTATTCGATTAAAGGGGTACGATTATTCGCGGAAGGGAGCGTATTTTGTAACGATATGTACGAATCAAAAGGAGTGTGTTTTGGGGTGTGTGGAAAACGGCAGTATGGTATTGAATGAAATCGGTCAAATGGTGCGAAAGGCATGGACTGAATTACCTACGCATTATGCAGGTGTAGATATAGATGAATTCGTTGTCATGCCAAATCATCTACATGGAATAATTATATTGAATGTAGGGGCAGGTCCCCGTGCCTGCCCTGAGAATAAAGGGCAACCACAGGGGGTTGCCCCTACAAAGACATTGTCATTATCCGATGTCATACAACGTTTTAAATCCTTGACGATAAAAAGGTATGGTAATGGTGTAAGGCGAAATAATTGGGAACCATTTGAAAAACATTTCTGGCAGCGTAACTATTATGAACACGTTGTACGAAATGAAGATGATTTAAATGAAATCAGGGAATATGTAATAAATAATCCTTTGAAATGGGAACTGGACGGAGAAAATCCGGATAATCGTTTGTGAGACACATAGGGGCACGTTGAGAACTAAGGGGGTGCCGCAGGGCTTAAGCCCTGCGATACTCGGTTTGTAGTTGCCTCATTTATGGGGCCTCGGTAGACAACGACCTTTAGATCGTTGATGTCAACGAAATAAATTTCGTTGTCTACCAGATAAATCAAGCAGCCATGGTTTGCTCACATTGACATATGAAGATTGTAGGGGCACGACATGTCGTGCCCCCCTACGTCTAAAAAACATTCTTGGTTAGGACTATCAATGGCTGAAAGGTTTCTTATCTTAGGCCGGGCGGGCAGCGGTAAAACCACTTTTGTGCTGGAGAAATTCTACCGGTACATCAAGGCGTCCGCCACCGAGAAGGTGATATTTCTTCTTCCTACCCACAGCCAGGCGGAACACCTGAAGGACGTAATCATACGAAAGGGCCCTGTCAGTGGTTTTGTTGACAACGGCATCTTCACATTCTCCCAACTTGCCAGAGAAGTCCTGGAACATAGGCTTCCCGGCAGGGTCGTCTCCGAACTTGAAAAGGAGTCGCTGCTCAAAAACCTGCTGGAAGAGAATTCACCTGAATTCTTCAAAGAATCCTGGAAGTACCAGGGACTCCGCCATGCGCTGCTCAGATTCTTTAAGGAATTGAAGGAGGATTCCCTCTACCCCTCCGACTTCAGGGCCAGAGTAGACCTATTCGCCGGCAAGGGTGGGCTGAATGCCCCCGCCGTAAAGGAAAAATATCAGGCCCTTGCTGACGTGTATTCCGGCTTCCAGCAGGCACTTGAATGCGAAAGATTCTGTGATGAAGACGACGTTCTGAATGCGGCCTTGAGGAGACTTGAAGGCGATGGGGCTGTTTTACGGGGAAAGGAGACGCTCCTGGTTGACGGCTTCCACAGCTTCACTCCGGTGGAGTTCAGGATGCTCAAACTCCTTATACAAAGAATTCCCAACGCATATATAAGCCTGGTACTTGACCCCAAGTCTTCCGATTCGCCTATATTCCAGAGCTGCAGGGAGGTATACGAACAGCTAAGCATGTTGGGGTTTAAAGAGGTACTGCTAACCGGTTCTGGGCGTTTTTCGTCGAGTAAGACGCTTACCCACGTAGAGAAACACCTGTTCACCAAAGACTCCCATGCTGCCTCCGCAGAGATAAATGACGATCTTGAGATAATGGAGGCGGCTAACCTGGAGGATGAGGTGGGACAGATGGCGCGCAGTATATATAGGATGACCTCAGAGGGCCTTGCCCGATTCAGCGATGTCGGTGTAATACTTCGAGACGTAACATCTCACTACGAGCTTATCGAGGCCACCTTTGCCAAATACGGCATACCTGTACGGCTCTACGTCAAAAGACCCCTCATAGAGAGTCCCCTGGTCCAGACCATTATGACTGTGGCGCAGATATTTACCACGCATTGGAAGGATGGGGAGCACGTACGCAAGGTCCTGAAATCCCCTTACATTAAATCCCCCTGTAACGGCTTAGGTCTTCCTAAAGAGGAGATTGACCAGCTCGAACGCGAGGCGCTTAAGAGGGGATTTATGACAGGCAGCGAGAGCTGGACGAAGCTGATACAGGGTGGGCCGTGGCCCGGGGCAAAGGGGTTTTTAGAAAAACTGACGGAGCTGGAGAAGGATTTATCAAAACCGAAGCCTGCCTCCGCCTTCAGGAGATGGTTCTACTTACTGATAGACGAGTGCATCATACTGCCGGGGGCCACAGACGCATCGAACAAGGACCTTGTCAAGAAAGAGGCGCAGGCGTTGAGGACGTTTCTGTCCGTCATTGATTCCCTGGTGCGGATTATGGGAGATAAACCTGTTACGTTCAGTCATTTTATGGAGGAGCTGTGCTACGCCGCATCATCCTCATCTTATGCGCTTAAGGACAGGAGACATGATGTAGTTAACGTAATAGATGCCCTTGAGGCCAGACAGTGGGAACTGCCCATCGTGTTTGTCGGCGGACTGCTGGAGAGACAGTTTCCCAGACAGGTCAGCGAGAACCTGTTCCTTAAGGACAGAGAGCGCCGGCGGCTGAAGGATTTAACAGGGATAAAGCTTAAAGAACTCCTGAGAAATACCGCTGAGGAAGAACGCTTTCTCTTCTATATAGCCCTTACCAGGGCCAGTAAAAGACTCATCCTTTCATATCCCGCCATGGACAGCCGTGGCAACCTTAACGTCCCCTCTTTCTTTCTCAGGGAAGTGAAAAGGCTTTTCAGCCCCGAGGGCTTCAAGAATGTTTCTGTGAAAAGGACGCCTTCCGACCTTATTCCCGACGTCAAGAACGTCTTGACGCAGAAGGACTTACGGAATTTCGTCTGCTATCACCTGAATGCACCGTACAGAAAGGACGGCGATAAGGAAATGCGCCACATCCTGGCGCGCTCCGTGTATAACAACCTTCGCACGGATGACCCGATGCTTGTCGAAGACCTCAAGGCAGCCATGGGTACTCCCGATATGGGGGACATGGGAGTGCACCGCGAGGCCTTAAAGGAGATATTCCCATTATATAAGGCTACCCAATTCAGGGACTTCGCCCAGTGCCCCTTTTTACACTTCTCCAGATACATACTAAGACTAAAGGCCCTTGAGTCGCTTGCGGAAGAGGGACTAAACCCGGCCCGCCAGGGTGAGATAATCCATGAAGTGCTTATGAGGTATTACAAGAATAAAGAAAAAGATATAGCGGAGACCTTCAAAGGCGTCTTTGCCGGCAAGACGCGCGGGATTCGCATCGGGCTAAATGAATTGCGAATTAAGGAGGAGATGCTTCAGTCATTAACGGAACTCGTTGAGAATGACAGGCGCTACGAGGCTCTCATGCCGCTGAGGCCCGGATATCTTGAAGAATCTTTCGGCGAAAGGGGCATTCCTCCCCTTGTGATTCATGACGATAAGCTGGGCACCATAAGAATAAAGGGAAGGATAGACAGGATAGACGTAGCGGATATAGACGGTGAGCGCGTCGGACTTATACTTGACTACAAATACACCAAAGGCGGTCTTACCAGGGGCAGGCTTAAGGAAATTGAAGAAGAGGGTGTGGACCTTCAGCTTCCCATATACCTGATGGCGGCCAGAGAATGTCTTGGCGTAAGACCGATAGGGGCACAGCTGTATCAACTGAGACCACCCGAGAGAAGCGGCATACTGGAATCCCGGGTCAAACGACTGTGCCCATCGCTTCCTGAAAGGGGGTCGTTCTTTATGGAAAAAGAGGACATAGAGGCATTTATCAAGCACTCGAAGGGCCATATATTAAGACACGTCAACGGCATCCTGTCGGGGGATAAGGGCGTATCGCCCAGAGACACCCAGAATTGCGAAGAGGGCAAGTGCGAGTTTCTGGACGTGTGCAGGTTTGAAAAATGGTCTGTGGGAAGGAAAGGCGAAGAGAAAGACGAATGAAACCGACGACGGCTGATTTTCTTACCGATACCCAGAGGCGTGGCGTAGAGCTTGTCGGGCGTGATGTCTGTGTCACTGCCGGCGCAGGCTCCGGAAAGACCCGTGTTTTGGTAGAACGATTTGTCTATCTTGTAGTCACCAAGAAGACGCCTATTCAGGGCATCTTGACCATTACCTTTACGGAAAAGGCCGCAAACGAGATGAAGCAGAGGATAGCCGACAGGTTCGAGGAACTCGGTCTTGAACGAGAGCTGCAGGATATAGAGTTTGCTTACCTTTCTACGATAGACGGTTTCTCCGCCAGGCTTTTGAGGGAACATGCGCTTGAGGCAGGCGTTGACCCGGAATTTGCCGTTTTGGACGAATACGAGTCCAGGTACCTGCAGCGCAGCGTAGCCGAGGTCATCCTGTCTGAATGGGGGGCGTCTAACCCCGAAGACGTCAACGTCCTTCTTAGAGGACTTCACTGCCAGCACCTCGAGGAGACCGCGGTAGATATTATGGGCAGGATACGAAGCACGGGTACTGCTTTACAGGACGTGGCTCAGTTGAATGCCGGGCCCCAGGAGATGAAGGTCGTGCTCGATAAGATCTCTGCGTGTCTTTATGGTTTGGAGGAATATCTGAAACATGGGTCTGTTTCGGAGAAAATTTCGGCAAATATTAGTGCGGTTACTTCTGCACTGCTTCCGATTGTCAATACGGCCCGTGCAGCGCCGGATAGTCTTACTGTAGACCACGTAAACCACGTTGATGAGGTGCTAAGACAGTATGCAAAACTTACGGTTCCTGAACCTGTGAAAGGCAATCTTAGAGACCTGCGTGAAGAATTCTTCCCCGAACTGCGCAGAATCTTTTTTGAACGAGAGGCCGCCGGGGTAGGGCGGGTTTTAAGGAAATTTCTGGCAGAGTTGTCGAGTAGATACGAAGAAGAAAAACGTTTCCGAAGCGCACTGGACTTTTGTGACCTTACAGAAAAGACCGTCCAACTGTTGAGGACGGCACCGCATGTAAGGCAGGGGCTTAAGGAGAAGTTTGAATATATCTTGGTGGATGAGTTTCAAGATACCAATAGACTGCAAAAAAGCCTTATTGACCTCTTGAGGTCGGACGAAAATCTGTTTGTGGTAGGGGACGCCCGGCAGTCAATCTATGGGTTTAGAGATGCCGACCTGGAGGTATTCCTGCAGCACAGGGAAGAGGTTGAGAGGAAGAACGGCGTCGTTATACGGCTGGACTCTAATTTTAGGACCAGGCCCGAGATAATTGATTTTATTAATCACGTTTTTAAAGGCGTTTCAGGAGGAAACGGTCAGGTGGAGCGGTCGGAGCTTGTTGCGGCCTCGCGCTTCAATGAAAAAAGAAACCCGTCTGTGGAGCTGATTCTGACCAAGGGAAGCAGTGTAGACGAGGCCCGGCGGCTGGAGGCTGCCACACTTGCCGGGCGAATACACGATATAGTCGAGAAGAAGGAGGTCAGGATTACCCGGTCAGGTGGACCTCGGGAGGGTACTCCCGTCTCCTACGGTGACGTTGCCGTACTCCTGCGGAGCACGGCAGACATAAAGTTGTACGAACGGGCACTCGCAGAATTGAGTATCCCCTTCTTTGTTACCAGGGGGAGGGGCCTTTATAATGCCAGGGAAATAACGGACCTCATGAATTTTCTGAAGGTAATTGACAATCCACTGGATGAGATAAAGCTTGCCGCAGTCTTGCGTTCACCGTTTGTAGGCGTAACCGACGAGTGCCTGTTCTGGTTGGCACACTACGGCAAGTATAGGAACGGTACTGGGAAAGAGATGTTCCACACCATCGGCCAGGCGGACGAGATACCGGAGATAGAGCCGCATCACAGGGATAGACTCGTGAGATTCGCAGGGCAATTGAATCTGTTCCGCGAGCTTAGGGGAAGACTCTCCACAGGGTCCCTTATGGATGTCATAATAGATAAGACAGATTTTGATACCAGGATGCTGGCCCTGCCCTCCGGGAGACAGAAATACGCAAATATAAGGAAGGTTGTGGAACTGGCTAGAAGCCTGGAGAAGAAGGGCTTCTCCGGACTCAATGAATTCTTTAGAGTCATATCTGACCTGAGGTTTATGGAGACGAGAGAGTCTGAGGCGCCAACAGACGTGGAGAAAAGTGACGTAGTGAAGCTTATGACCATCCATGCCGCAAAGGGGCTTGAATTCCCCGTAGTGGCTCTGGCGGACTTGAATAGACTGAGACGTAACCGGTCAGACGACCTGATTTTTTCAAAGAAGACGGGTTTGGGGTTTAGGGTGCTTAATACCGTTACCAGGGATCCGGAAACGACCTGCAGTTACTCTCAGGCAGTCGAGGACCAGAGGCAAAAAGACCTGGAAGAGATGGGGCGCGTCTTTTACGTTGCGCTCACGCGGGCGGAAGAACATCTGCTCCTTAGCGGGGCACTGGGTCCCGGCAGCAGGGGGGAGTGGATAAAGGTTCTGGCGGAAAGACTGGGCCTGCCGCTTGAGTCCATGGATATGCCGGAATCAATTACGTTCGGGGATAACGGTTGCAAGCTTAGGATCGTCACCGATGGGGTTAAACACAAGACCAGCCACGCATTCAGAAAACTGCCTGCGCCGGACAGGCAAAAGATTTTGGATGGGAAAAAACTTGAGCTCCCGCCGGGGGCTCCGCAGTCCGCGGAAGACGTCCTTTCCTTCTTAAGGGTTAAACCCAGGATTGGAAGCGGTGGGAATTATGTGTACTCAGTTACTGAGATTATGTCGTTTCTCCTATGCCCTAGATTGTATTATCTTGGGCACTATCTTGGTTTACCTTCCATGCGCGCTGATTCTGTGGAAGAGACTGCGGTTGACCGTAGGGAGCATGATGAAATCAGGCGGGACGTTTTAGGGAGCATAGTCCATGCAGTCCTTGAAAGGTATCATCCGGATTTTACTGAACCACAGCTACGGCAGTCCGTTTTGCAGGCCTTTAACGAGGAATTGATTGGTGAGCCTGCGCAAGAGCAGGTTGATCTGGTTACGCAGTGGGTAATGGGCTTCTATTCCGGCCCTGTAGGCCGAGCGGTAAAGGACTCACGAAAGGTGGAAAGGGAGCTCCCCTTTGTCTTTAAACATAGAGGTAATCCCATCAGGGGGACGATAGACCTCCTCTTTTCTCCAGACGGCTCAGACTGGCACCTGGTAGATTATAAATCCTCATCCGTCATGCCGAAGGAAGTGCAGGGTTACGAATTCCAGATGCGGCTGTACAGTCTGGCGGTCGAGGCTATTTATGGGCGGAAGCCGCTTAAAGCCACGCTGTTCTTTATCGTACCTAAGGAGGCGGTTCCGGTGGACATTTCATCCATAGCCATGAAGGACCTTGAAGATAAACTAGAATCCTTTTTCAATGCACAGAAGGGTGGAGCCTTTCCGGAGAGGAAAGGTCCACATTGCGATTGGTGCGGGTATCGCGGCTATTGTGAAAAAGGGTGAACTTTGGATGTGATTTACACTTTGATACCTGCTTGAAATATCACACGAAAGATGTATATTCCACTACCGGCATTTATTCGTGCACGTTAAGAGTTGCAATTGAGATTTCTACCAAAACGAGAATTAAGCGGCCTATTAGCCAACTTGGGAGTGGTGAGGGCATTTTCTATTATCAGGGGATACGGAAGGGATTCCCTAAGAGTGCTGTGCTACCACGAGGTATACCGTAAAGACGTTGAGCAGTTTGAGGCCCAGCTTCTTTATTACAAGGACAATTACCGTCTGATTACCCTTGAACAGCTTCTGGACATAATAGTTCATAGGAAACGGGATTACGAGCGGTGTCTGGCGATTACTTTTGACGACGGTCATGAAATGAACCTGAGCACCGCGGTCCCTCTCCTTAAGAAACACGGCATACCCGCCTGCTTCTTTGTAAATACAGTACCCCTTCTTCTCTCTGCTCCAGAAATACGGGAATTCAGCATTAAAGCCCATCAATACGGACACAAATTCATTAACTCGGATGAAACAAAAATGCTTCATGACTCCGGCTTTGAGATAGGGTCCCACTCTCACAACCACCATGCCATGGCAAAGCTTTCTATGGAAGAAGCAGAGGAAGAATTGAGACTTTCTAAAAAAATATTGGAAGAGATTGTTCAGGACAAAGTCAAATTCTTTGCCTTTCCCTATGGTGGGAGAAGGTCTGTTTCGCCCGGACTGATTAAACTGGCTGGGAAGTACTACAATGTGGCCTTCTCCACATTCAGAGGGTTTAATACGCCGGATTCAAATTTGCACTGCCTGTATCGTGATGTAATAGAGCCGTCCTGGCCCATAGCAACCGTGAGGTATTACATTGAAGGTGGAAAGGACTGGGGCACAAGGTCGAAGATGGCAGAGATGCAGGACTGAAAGTTGTGTGCTATTCGGCCTCCTTGTGTATAGTTTTGCATGCATTAATTAATTGCTGCCGATAAGTAAAGGTTTCTCGATACCGTTTACGCAGCGAGTTGGGATCTCCCTGCGCCTGGAGTACGAGAAGTTGAGCTTCTTGGCCTTGGTTGGGTGCGGTTCATGATAGAGATGAAAGACTATGGCCCGGGTTAGGATGGACTTTGGTTTTAGGCCGAGCCTTTTCAGCCTCTCCCTGAGGTCACCGTCTTCTTGTCCCCAGCCCTCATAGTTTTCATCAAACCCGTTGACCTCGTACAGCACCTTTTTCGGTACAGAGAAATTCAGTCCTAAGAACTTGGGCCTTCTCTTCTTTCCTACAAGCATGTAGAAGATGTTCTTTCGTTGTTTCCACCTGAGTCCAGCCATTACGTCGGGGGTCAAATATTCCTCGAAAGCCCCGTTGGAGACTGCCCCGGGTGTAAGGGCGTCGCTATAGTCTTTTGGGAGTCGGACATGGCCGCCGCCGAGGATGTAGTTCTCACCGGAATTTGAGACGTGAGCCGAGATAAAATCTGCCTTGGGTATGCAGTCGCCGTCGGAGAAGACGATATAGTCGTACCGGCTGGCTTTTATTCCCTCATTTCGCATTTTGGCCAATCTGAAGCCTTTATTCTCCTGCCACAGGTGTTCTATTGGGAAAGGGGCAAGCATCTTGTACTTCTTAATGACCGCATCGGTACCATCCGTGGAGCCGTCATCGGCGACGATAACCTCAAAATCCTTGTGGGTTTGTCTCATGTACCCCAAGAGACTCAGCTCTAGATACCGTGCCCTGTTGTACGTACTAAGTATCAAACTTACGTGCATTAGCCACTATTTCAAAAATGGTGAATTTTGTAAAATATATAGCCTAAACGACTGGACGTCAATAGAGTAGACCAATGGCTTGATTTAATCTCAAGTCCTAATATAATTCGTGAACTTATCAACGGATATGTTTTACCCAAACATGAAAGTTATATACGTCCTGAGTCATTGCTACAGGGGGGATGACTATAATAAGAACATCTCCAAACACAATACAATCATGCACCAGTATGCACGGCGGCTCAGGAATTATACAGACCGCTATCAGGTAGAGTACTGGTGGACGGAAAAGAGGATATCCTCGCCCATTTCAGCGCATGAAGATGGCATCACCTTCAGGGCATTTCCTGCGTTATCGTATAAATATCCGTACAGGTACATCTCTTTTTCACTGCTGAGGGCACTGCGGCTGGAGGCCAGAAAAGGACCCGTGCTGTTCTTTCTTATCGGGGTCAAGGGGAAGTGGACCGTGCTCATACCCCTTTTTATAAGAAACGTACCGATAGTAATGCAGCAGCTCACCGAAGGGACGCGTTATAGTAAGGCCAGATTGAAAAAGAGACCTTGGTTGGTTCCGCTATCCATCCTGGAAACGATGGCGTATAGGAACGTAGACCATTTCTTTCTCATGTTCAATAGAGCTAAAGAGGAAATGAAAAAATACGTTGACCCCGGAAAACTGAGTATAGTTTCCTGGGGCAAAGATTTTGAGCTTTTTAAACCGATGGATAGGACTGAGGCTCGGAAGACACTGGGTTTGGACCTTAACAAACATTATATCCTCTTTGTGGGCAGGATAAACGAGAGAAAGGGGGTGCACTACCTGATAGAAGCGCTGCCTGCGGTGTTGGACGAATACCCCTCTACTGAGCTGCTGCTGGTAGGGCCGGCCCTAAGGGAACAGACCCTTGCCGATTTGAAGAAGCTGACGGAGGTTCGGGGGTTGGCAGGGCGTGTCCGCTTCTTGGGTTCGATCCCGAATGAAAGACTTCCGCTATTTTACAGCGCCGCCGACGTATTTGTGCTGCCAAGCACGACTGAGGGATTTCCGTTTGTACTGCTCGAGGCGGCAGGCTGCAATTGTCCAATCATCGCCACGGACGTGGGAGGGATACCCGATTTTATGCAGACCGTAAAAAAGGGTATAATGACACCCCCACGTTCGCCTGCGGACATTACACAGGCCATAAAAAGTGTCTTTAAACAGCCGGACCTGTACAATAACGGCCTGAGAGAGGCCGTTACCCAGTACAGTTGGGATAGTGTGTTGGGCAGGGAGGTTGAGGTCTTTGAGAATCTTAAAAAGGTTTATTTCCCTGATGATGGACCAAAGAAGTCTACCAGGGGTGTGCCAGAAAAGAACTGACGTGACCGAGGGTAAGTGATATAATAAACTTTTTATAAATTCTGCATGATTGTCATTCTTCGCTTCGCTCAAGAATGACATACAGTATTCACGAGCTTTTGTAGAGCCTTCACAATCTTTTAATTTTCGTGAGTTTCCGGGTTAAGCACGACAGGCAGAAGGCGTTGTTTCCCTCGATTCAATAGAGGTTTAATTCTGAGACGCATCTGAAGCGTCGCATACTACTAGAGAAACATTTTACATGAATATACCAATCTTGAGGATACCGTTTCCCGAGGATGAAAAACGGTTTATAAACCAGAAGATAAACGAGGTCTTGGACAGCGGCGTCCTTACCATGGGTAAGTACACCCAGGAGTTTGAGGAACTCTTTCGCCGGTTTATTGGTTCAAGATACGCCGTGTCAACCAGCAACTGCACCGTTGCACTGGAGATAATAATCCGTTCTCTCGGCATAGAGGGCAAGTCAATAATAATCCCAACCAATACCTTCATGGCCACGGCATATGCGGTTATGCAGTCGGGGAATAAGGTAATATTTGCCGACTCCGATCGGGATACCCTGTCTTTATATCCGAAGGACCTTAGGAAGAGGATAGACCCTGATACCGCAGCGGTAGTGCTCGTGCATATAGGAGGGGTCATTACGCCGGATTATTACGAGATTAAGAAGATTTGTGAGGAAAACAATCTTTACTTGATTGAAGATTGCGCCCATGCGTTTGGATGCAGCATAGACGGCAAAAATGCAGGGCTTCTTGGAGTCGCCGGTGCGTTCTCTTTCTTCCCTACAAAGGTGGTGACGACCGGAGAAGGCGGTATGATAACGACCGACGATGAAGATGTGTACAAGAACGCAATGATGATTAGAAACCATGGAAAGAATCCCGCCATGGGCAACAGGATGTCTCAATTCGGGTATAATTACCGTCTCAGTGAGATTACCGCCGTCATAGGGATACAGCAGATGAGAAAGGCTGCTGAGATTGCCGCCGCACGAAAGGAAGTTGCCAGCATATACGACAGGTTGCTGGCCGATAATGGACATGTAAGGCCGCTCAGTGTCCCATCTAATATGGCGTCCACTTATTATAAGTACATAGCATTCCTGCCGGAAGGGTGTGATCGCTCCAAAGTTAAGCGGATTATGAAAGAAAAGTACGGGGTGTCTCTGACAGGGGAGGTATATGCCGACCCATGTCATACGGAGCCCATCTGGAAGGAGTATACTTATTGCGGAAAACTCCGCAATAACGGCCGTGCGGTGGGATGCACCCGCTGGCCCGGCTGCGGGTGTAAGACGCTGCAGGATGGCTTTCCCGAGGCCACTTATCTGAGTAATCATCACATATGCCTGCCATTGTATCCGGGGTTGACGGAAAAGGAATGTGTATACGTTGTACACTCATTATTGGAGACCGTGAGAAATAAGGCTGCGACAGCCTTCTAGATGGGGGGTTCATGAATATTGCAGTGGTAGGGGGGTCCGGTTTTATAGGAAATTTCTTGATTGAAGAACTCCTGTCTGCCGGGCATCGGGTCGTCAATTTTGACATTCAACACCCAAAGAACCCCAGGGTTACTCATGTCTATGTAGACGTTACGAATTTCTCCAAGCTGACTATCGCAATGGCCAGTCAGTGGGACGCTATATATCTTATGGCGGCGGTGGCCAACGTGGACCACTTCTTTGTCAACCCTGTAGAGGCCTATAAGGTAAACATGGACAGTGTGATTAACGTCCTGGAAGTGGCTAAACGCTACAAGGTGCCCAGGGTTCTATATGCAAGTACCGTATGGGTTTATGAGTTGGCCAACGGTTCAGACCTGGATGAGACCTCCCCCCTATTGCTCCAAAACGTGAATCACCTTTATACCGTTACCAAACTGGCAGGGGAGATGAGCGCCATATCCTATAACAGGCTTTATGGCCAGGAGTTCACTATCCTGCGGTTCGGCATCCCTTACGGCCCCGGAGCGAGAATGGGCACTGTAATTACGGAGTTTGTACGCAGGGCCCTGGCAAACAAACCCCTAATTATTCATGGTGAGGGTTCTCAATCACGGTATTTTATCCACGTTGCGGACCTGGCCAGGGGTTGCGTGGCGGCGTTGCAGCCTCGGGCAGCCAATCAGACGTACAATCTGGAGGGCAGGCAAAAGGTGACCATTCGAGAGATTGCGGAGATTGTTCAACGAGAGATTCCCGGCACCGTGATAGAACAAGTAGCGGCCAGGAAGGGGGATTTCACTGCCCGGAAGATTTCCTACAATAAGGCAAAGACGGAGCTGGGCTGGGAGCCCAAGGTGGATTTCAGGCAGGGTCTTACCGATTACATTCAGTGGTACAGGGAGAACTCTAGCAGGTAGCTGTGAAGATACTATTGGTTTATACGGGTTATACGATCCGTGAGGTACCGCTGAATGTACTGTACATATCTGCGGCATTAAAAAAGGCAGGCCACACTACCAAGGTATTTGAGCTTACGCCTTACAAGAAAAGACCAATCTTTGGCGACCCCAATAGGATTATAAAAAACGCCTTTCACCAGGTCTTAAAAGAGTTTAACCCGGACCTCGTAGGCTTCTCCACCATGACCATCAACCTCAACCTGGCGAGGAGTCTTGCCAGGGTTGTAAAGGAGAGCACAAATACCCCGGTAATCTTTGGAGGTGTGCACCCCACCTTGGGCCCGGAAGAAACGATTAATATGCCCGAGGTGGACATGATATGTGTAGGAGAAGGCGAGGAGGCCGTGGTCGAACTGGTTAACAAAATGGAGGCAAAACAGGATTTCACGAGGACCAAGGGCATTTGGGTAAAAGACAACGGCAGGGTTTGCCGAAACCCTATTATGCCCCTGGACAACAACATAGATGAAATCCCTTTTCCTGACAGAGACGTCTTTCCTTCCGAATTTTACAGGGCAGAGTTGACCGGGGCCAATTTGATGACTGGAAGGGGCTGCCCATACCCGTGCACTTTTTGCCAAAATAAGGCCTTTTTGGAGATGTATAAAGGGCACGGATCTTTTATAAGATACCGCTCTTTTGAGAACATATTTCAGGAAATGGAAGAACTCATCGGTAAGTACAAGGCGGAGAGATTCTATTTTTCTGACGAAACCTTTACTATGAATAAACAGCGGGTTATTGAGTTCTGCAGTGAGTACAAGAAACATTTTCGTAATTTGTTCATGTGCCAGACAAGGGTTGATTGTCTGGATGAGGAGATTGTGGCGGCCTTAAAGGAGGCCGGCTGCGACCACGTCTCTCTGGCGATTGAGGCCGGGAATGAGAGGCTGAGAAGAGAAGTCTTAAAAAAGAGGTTTAAGGACGAACAAGTTTTTAAGGCGTTCGATCTGGTAAAAAAATACAAGATGAGGACACAGAGTTTCAACATGATAGGTCTGCCGGAGGATACGAAAGAAACTATTTTCGAGACTATCAGAATGAACAAATCGCTGCAGCCGGATAGGATATTATGTACAATCTACATGCCCTTTAAGGGGACGGAACTGGGGAGAAGGTGCATAGAAGAGGGGCTCGTCTTGCGTCCTGTAGAGGAATCGAATGGGTATTACACGGAAGTTACCATAAAGAATTATTACCTGAAACCGAGGACCTTAATAGGATACCAGGGGTTTTTCGACTGGTACGTACGTCTGCCCGAGAAGTATTATTGGGCCGTTGATATACTGAGGCTTATTTATCAAACCATACTGCCCACCACCCAGGCCGTCCCTGGGCCTGTAAGGTATTTCAGGGAACAGGTTATCGAATTTGTATATGGTTTGAAAGGATACCTCCCTAACCATACTTATGTCATAAAGAATAGATAGTGTGTGGACTACGGTTTGTACGGGATGAAATGGGCAGCGAGTTGCACATGGGTAAACATAGTTCTACGGGTACCGACAAGGGCAAGAAAAGCCTAAGTACACCAAAGGTGAATGGTGGAGCCTCTGACGCAACGGAAGACCTCAGAAGGCATTATCAGGACGAAGACGTTGCCAGCACATATGAAGAGAAGAGGGATTTCCGTGAAGGGGATATATCATTACACTACGAGACTGAGATCCTGGCGCTCTCTGCGGCGCTGAGGGATGTAAGGGGTCCCATATTAGAGGTGGCGGTAGGCACGGGGAGACTGTACCGGAGGCTCAGGCAATTCGGTACTACCTACGTGGGTCTGGACGTGTCCATGCAAATGCTTAGGGAGGCAAAAAAGACCCTGGGCCATAATACGCACCGCCCTCTGCTTGCAAGGGGAGACGCCTTCCAGTTGCCTTTCAGGGACGGCTGCTTTAAGGCCGTTATAGGCTTCCGGTTTATAAAGCACCTCGATATCAGCAGCCGAAGGGCCGTATATAAGGAGCTTAAACGGGTACTCCTCAACGACGGGCTTCTTATATTTGACTTCTATGGGTGGAGGAGAAGGGCGTCTAGAGAAGAAGAGGCTTCGAGGCTTACCGTGGCTGGCCTGAGATCGGAATTAGAGGAAAACGGTTTCAAGTTGATAAAGGTGTATGGAACCAGGCACATTGTTTGTGATGTTGCATCTGCCCCCTTCCGATGGTTTAAAATACGTCCCGCAGTACGGGCAGTAGGTTGGGTTGGGGTAAAAGTGCTCAGCCCGCTGGATGAGATTTTCGACAGGTCGAGGGGTGGGATTGCGGTGTGCAAGAAGTCCTGAAAGACTTTCTCTATTTGATGAAACACCCGGCTGTGAAAGGGCAATGCGAACGCAGGGTATGTTGTAGTGTTGCCCTACTTTGACCGTGCCCAATCCCTTATGCCGCTGCATACGTATCGGATGTCGCTCTCCGCAAGCTCAGGATAAATGGGCAGGCTGAGACACTCCTTTGCACACGTCTCTGCAGAGGGGAAATCGCCCTTCTTATATCCCATGTGCCTGTAGGCGTCTTGAAGCGGGATGGGCAGGGGATAATAGACGCCGGTCTCAATGCCTCTTTCTCCGAGATACTTCATTAGTCCCTCTCTGTCCTCGGTCCTTACAACGTATTGATGGTATGCCCCTCTCAGGTTCTCTGCCCTCTTGGGTATTTTTAGGGGAAGATCCCTTAATCCCTCATCGTACAGCGCCGCCCTGCTGCGCCTGGCCGCTACCCACGCGTCCAGCCTTTTTAACTTTACGCCCAGCACGGCGCCCTGGAATGCGGTCATTCGGTAATTGTATCCGATAAACGGGTGGTAGTACCGTCTATCCTTTTGCCCGTGATTCCTCAGCGTCCGAATCTTCTCAAAAATTATTTGACTATCGGTCACCACTGCGCCGCCTTCACCGCAGGCGCCCAGATTTTTTGTGGGATAGAAGCTGAAACAACCAATGTCCCCGAAGGTACCAACCTTTTTCCACCTATCACCTTTGATGAGACATTCAGCGCCGTGCGCCTGTGCCGCATCCTCTATTACCGGGACGCAGTATTCCCTGGCAACCTCCATAAGCCTTACCATATCAACCGGTTGCCCATAGAGATGGACGGGCATGATGGCCTTGGTCTTCCGCGTAATGGCGGCTCTTATCTTGGAGATATCCAGGTTAAAGGTCGCGGTTTCTATGTCAACGAAGACTGGCCTTGCGCCGGTATAGGATATGGCCTCTGCTGGGGCAATAAAGCTGTGGGGGGTAGTAATGACCTCATCGCCTTCTTTAACGCCCAGGGCGATGAGTGCAAGATGAAGCGCCGATGTGCCGGAGTTTAGAGCCACACAGTGCTTTGCACCCAGATACTCGGCAAAATCCCTCTCGAAACGTGCTACTTCTTCACCAAGGATAAAATTGGTACTGTCGAGAACCCTGTCGAGCGCCTGTCGTATCTCATCCCTTATAGGCCGGTACTGAGCCTGCAGGTCTACGAATGGAATCCTCGTTGTACTCATCCCTGGTGACCTCATTTATGTATACCTTGGGGTTTGACCTTCCCGCCGCACAGACCACCTCGTAAGGGACGGTATTTATAAGTTCTGCCACCGTTTCTACTGAGATGGACAAACCGCTGTTTCTGCCGAACAAGATTACCTCGTCGCCGACCCTTACGCCGGGCACGTCAGTAACGTCAATCTGTACGTGGTTCATGCGCACTCTTCCAATGACGGGTGCGCGCTGGCCGCGAATAATAACCTCACTCTTGTTAGACAGCGCACGGATATAGCCGTTGTCGTATCCCAGTGGCAGAATGCCAACCTTTGTCGGCCTCTGGGCCTTGAACGTGCGGCCGTAGCTGACGGTATCGCCGGCCGATATATTCTTTATAAACCCAAGGCTGCTTTTAAGCGTCATAGCGGGGTGAACGTCTATCGAATGTCTCCCGCAAACAACATCTGGGTACGATGGGCGCAGCCCGTAGAGCAGCATGCCAGGGCGAACAAGGTTAAATAACGCCTCCGGCGTTCCCAGTACGGCCCCACTGTTTGCCGCATGCTTTAACGGCACATGGATACCCAGAGACTCGATTTCCCTTACGATGTCGTTAAAGATGCAAAGCTGCTCATAAGTATGGTTGTTGTCGATTTCAGAGGATGAGCTGAAATGTGTGAAGATCCCTTCAATGAACAGATTTTCGGTGTTCGCCACATCCCTTATAAACCTTACTGCCTCACCGTGGTGAACACCCAGACTGCCGAGGCCCGTGTCTATTTTCACATGGACCTTTGCCACCTTGTCGAGTGACTTTGCGGAACCGGCCAGCCTTCTGGCCACGTCGCGGTCGCAGAGGTTGGGTGTAAGGGAATATCTGAGGATGGCCTCCACTTCCTCCTGGAATATGCAGCCCAGGACCAGGATGGGAATATTTATGCCCCTGTCTCTTAGAACTATCCCCTCCTCGACGCCGGCTACTGCCAACATCCCTACGCCCATTGACTGGAGGAGACGTCCGACTCGGGAGGCGCCGTGACCGTAGGCATCCGACTTTACCACGCCGATAATGCCCACGCCCCTGCCGACCCTTTGGCGGATCATGCGAACATTATGAGCAATGGCTGCGAGGTCAATCTCAACCCAGTTCTTGCTGGGTAACTTCACGGGCTGTCTCTACCTTTCGTACTAGAGTACAGCCACCCCAATGAGTGCTTAACAGTGCCGATATAAATTACTACAATAGCAGGAAATTTCAAGTAAAATCTTCTACACGGTATTTTTGCAGTGAAAGAGCTTAACAGATGAAGGATGCATCGGATACTTTGTACGTGTTATTACGGGGCTTTTGCGAGAGCTATTTCAATACCCCATGTCATTCCGAGGGTGCAGCGTGGCAGCTTGTCCGCCCAAGCGGAGCGGCCTCTGGCATGACTGCCACGACAACCAATTCCACAGGTCATTCTGAGCGGAGCGAAGAATCCAGTAGGGGCACATTGCAACGCGCCCCTACCAGTAAGTTCTTTTATTCTCTCAAGATGACACTTAACCGTGGTCTCGCCACGGCCTCATTTATTGTGTTTTTATCTCTCTGCATCAGTCTCTTAGTTCCACGCTGTGACAGTCCCCTTTTTGCCGGAGACACAGACAATACAGAAAAACAGACGGAGGCGGAAAAAGAACTCATTGAACAATACGAAAAACAGCAGAGGCTTTATGAAGGGTTTAAGAAGGAGTTTGACAGCCACCCCGTAACAAAATGGAAACAGGAAGTGGACAGAAATAAAAAGGCCATTGCAGTCCTGGATAAACAGCTGAGAGACATGGTCCGGTTTGAGAACGAAGAACAGATAGAGAAACTCAAGCGGGAGAACGAGAAACTGCAGAAGAAGATAGAACCAAAGAAAGACGAGTGGGAGGCGCTAAAGAAAAAGCTGGATGACGCCAAGGAACGAATGGAATTTTTAAAGAAGCAGCTTGGCCAGGCCGGGGCAGAGGAAGTACTTAAGGACCGGGCGAAATAGTTATGGGAAAAAATTCTTGACACAGCCAGCTTTTTCATAGATGTCAAGTTTAATGCTGACTAGGACAAATCCTAAGAATGCTAATCTAAACTGACTTTTGCAGAGGTTTCAAGATTTGTAAAAATTTACTCTTTTGCAAACGTTTCTCGTAAAAACGACTGCATCAGCATTTCGGATTGCTCCTTGCGAGCGGTTACCTGTTTTTCCGATTCGTCGATCATGGACATAAGTTTATCCACCCGCTCAACAATGGCTTGTTGTTCAGCAAAAGGCGGTAATGGGAAAAGTGCATTTTGAAAATAATCCACAGGTACTCTTTTTTGACCACATACGCCTGTCATCCTCTGTTGTCCATCTGCCAAGAATGATGGAGTCTTAACAAAAATATAAGCATATTTAGAATTAATTATGATGGGTCGTAAAACATGTAATTCTGTTGTTCCCGCACCATAATTGTTTATCAATCCTTCAAAAACGCACGCTTTTGAATTTTCAAAACATGGGGTTATTTTAGCTATAGCAATATCATTTTCTGCAAAATGAGTAAAACCCTTTTTCGCGTCCCTCCATTTTTTTGTTTCATACATTGGGCTAATTCCATACTTCTCTGAAATTAATGCCATTGGAGAGAATGAAACTTCTAAATCGTCATCAATATAGTTGCGCGGATTAACTACTCCGGAATCCCCCAACCGACACCACACCCACCCCTCAGGCAGATCAAAAGATTTTTCATCATCAGCGACCGGCACGAGCGGTTTGTCTTTTTTGATCTCACCTTCTTTTACCAATCGTTCCTTTTCGGCTTTTATTTTCTCAAGCAATTTTGAAGCGTGATTATCTCCGCTGATGAAATCAGGATGTTGCTCTCGCCATTTAGTTGTCAAATTTCCTTCAACAGCTTCTTGTAATACCCGTTGGCGAAGTTGTGTAAGAAAAGACTGCTGATTAGTTATCTCTCCGCTTAAATCATCCATCTCGTTTTCAATTCTCTTGAAAAGGGAAATAATTTCTTTTTGCGACTCAATATCCGGCAGGTGGATTTCCAGAGGTAAAAAATGCTTCGATTTAATTTCTGTTTTTATACCGCCCCTGACCTGATCTTTAAGCATCTGCACAAAAGACTGGCTTTTAAGAAACCGCTTGAAGTAATCAATGTCTATCTGACTCTCATCAAACACATAAGACGAGTAATGAATGGTCGCGGTAATTGGTTCTTCTCCATGATAAACAGCGAGGGCACCCTTTGATACATTGATACCCGAAATAACAAGGTCTTCGGGCTTAATAATGATCATATCTGTCTTTGAACCTTTATCAGAAAGGTGAATTTCCCCATTAAAGTCGATCTTGTTGAGACGTTTCAAGCTCTTAACAGCTTCGTCAGAGGAATCATATCTACCTTCCCGTTCTTTTAGAAATTGACTGATTTTTACTTTCTTACAATTAGCCATTCTTTAACTCTATCCTCAACTTTTCTAAGAGCTTGTCGCTTTTACGGAATGATTCGTGAAGCATCGTTACCAATTCCGCGCTTGAATATGTATGCGGTTCTTCAGGGGTGTGTGGATTTTTGATATCGAGGCTATAACCATTCGAAACAATTATACCTATGGGCACCTTCCACGCCTGTTCATTTTCCTTGCGTTTCTTCCACCATTTTTTAAGGCCGTCAAACTCACTTTTCTGTATTGGCTTTGTTTTACTATATGCTTTGACAACTTCAGGAAGTCTGTGCTCCCAGTACCAAATCTCTTTGGTAGGCTTGCCTTTTTCAAAGAAAAGAAGATTGGTGGCAACGCTGGCATATGGTTGAAATACAGAATTAGGCAAGCGCACGATTGTGTGCAGATTACAGTTTTCCAAGAGATGCTGGCGAATACGCTGTTTTACGCCGTCTCCGGTCAATGAGCCGTCCGGAAGAACAATGCCGGCACGGCCTCCATCATTCAAATAGCGCACCATGAGCATTAGGAATAGATCCGCGCTCTCTGTTGTGCGAAAGTTCTGAGGGAAATTAGTCTCAACACGGTCAGTAACCGATGCGCCAAACGGTGGATTGGCAAGGATAACATTTACCCGGTCTTTTTGCCCGATAGAGGTATATTCACGGTTTAAGCTGTCAGTATAATCAACATTCGGCACTTCAATATCGTGTAAAATTAGATTCGTTACACAAAGCATAAAAGGTAGTGGCTTAAATTCCATACCATGAATCATTTTCTCTAGAGTCTTGAGATCTTTTACTCCTTTAATGTCCTGTTTACGAATATTCTCTATTGCGCTGGTTAAGAATCCGCCCGTTCCGCAAGCCGGGTCCAGAACCTTTTCGCCCAAACGAGGATTAACCATTTCAGTAATAAATTCTGTTAATGCTCGGGGAGTATAAAATTCTCCATAGTTGCCAGCGCTTTGCAGGTCTCTTAATATTGTCTCGTAAATATCACCAAACATATGCCGGTCTTCAGCTTTGTTAAAATCAATACGGTTCAATTCATTAATCACCTGACGCAAGGTCGTGCCATTTTTCATATAGTTATTCGTACCGTCAAATATATCACGAATAATAAGAGCGCGCTTATTACCAGCACTTACATCGAGGTTTTTCAGCTGAGGAATCAACTTCCCGTCAATGAACTCTTTTAGTTCGTCCCCGGTCATGCCTTCATCATCAGCCGCCCAATTGCGCCATTGTAAATCCTTTGGCATAACAGACACATATTTGTCGTTGAGGATCTCAAGCTCTTTATCCTTATCATCTAAAACTTTAAGACTAATCATCCAGCCCAATTGCTCAATACGCTGAGCGTCTCCGGAAACACCCGGGTCCTTGCGCATAATGTTCTGTAGTGTTTTTATAATATTCCCGATATTTTTCATTATTACCCCTTATGCTGCTGCATAAAGTTCATGTTCCAGTTCTTCGATTGCTTGAAGGTACTGGTCACGACCGCCAAAAATCTGAACGATCTCCGCTGGTGTGCCAATCCGGTTAAACGGTTCAATACGCAATACTGCAAGGTCTTCGATGTTCTCGATACCTTCATCGGCATATTTGTCTAAAAGAGCTTCGACAACCCTTCGAGCCTTATCGCCGTATTTCGTGAAAAAATTGCGTTTCTTAACCTTATCCGCGCGTTCCCTGCGAGTAAGCGCTGGCATGTCCCATGCAATGTGACAGATAAGGTCAAAAACATCTAAATCCTTTTGTACCTCTGCCATCAGGTTCTCTAAAATTACGCCATGCATCTCTAATTCCTCTACGACCGCTTTCTTCTTATGAGCGCTACTCCAACGGACGAGGAAATCATCAAGTGAACGGAACTCGCGCAAGATGCTTTTCTTGGTGTAATCTTTAAGGCTCTCGGTAATGAGTTTTCCGTTAGCGTCCAGATGCTGAACACGTTCGTTTAATACAGAAACGTCTACGCCAGCTACATAAACTTTTGCCTGAGGTTCTGACACAATTGACCCACCGGTAATTATTTCCGGTTGAGTAGGATATTGCGTGGGCTCTTTTTCCTCAAAATAAACAGGCTTTCCACTTTCAGGATCAATAATTTCCCGGTCTTCTTGTGGGTTGATATCCTGATCCGTCAGTTCTTCTTCGCCTTCGACTTTCTTAATCATCACCGGCTCGCCATCGAAAGCCGGGTCCGCAAAAAGGTCAGTTACGTTGCGAAAATCCATAATAGCAAAGAAAGTCTTGTCGTATTCTTCGTTAATACGAGTTCCACGCCCTATGATTTGCTTAAACTCGGTCATCGACTTAATATTCGAGTCAAGCACGATCAGTTTACATGTCTGCACGTCAACGCCGGTCGTCATTAATTTTGAAGTAGTCGCGATAACAGGATAACGTTCCTCAGGATTGATAAAATTATCTACTTCGCGCTTGCCTTCGTCATCATCGCCAGTTATTCGCATAATATACTTGTAGTTCTCCAGTGCCAAATCCGAGTTCTCAATAGCCAGTGCCTGTCTCATGCGCTCAGCGTGTTCAATATCCACACAAAAAACTATTGTTTTGTCAAAACGGTTAGTTTTCCTCAAATACTCCGACATCTTTTTAGCAACAGTCTTCGTCCGTTCATCAATAACAAGGTTTTTGTCAAAATCCTTAGTGTTATAAATCCGATCTTCAACTTCATTGCCATCCTTATCTTTTTTGCCTGCTTCCGGGCGCCAGCCTTCGAGGTCGGTATTGAGTCCGACACGTATAACTTTATAGGGAGCTAAAAATCCGTCCTCTATACCTTGCTTAAGCGTGTAGGTATAAATAGGCTCGCCGAAATATTCAATATTGGAGATTTCTCTTGTTTCCCGCGGGGTTGCGGTAAGGCCAATATGAGTCGCGGAACTAAAATAATCAAGTATTGCTCTCCATGCGCTGTCAGCGGCCACACTTCCACGATGGCACTCATCAACAACCACAAGATCAAAAAAATCCCAGCTAAACTCTTTATAAGCATCCTTATCTTCATTATAGTTTGTTAATCCCTGATATAGGGCAAGATATATCTCATACGCTTTATCAACTTGATGTCGTTTAATTATTGTCATGCGGTTTTTAAAATGTTTAAAATCATTCCGCTTAGTCTGATCAATAAGCACATTACGATCCGCTAAAAAAAGAATCCGTTTTTTTCTGCCGTTTTTCCAAAGCCGATATATTATCTGAAAAGCTGTATAGGTTTTTCCCGTCCCCGTAGCCATTACAAGAAGAACTCTGTTTCGACCGCGGGCTATGGCTTCTATGGTTCGATTAATGGCTATCTGCTGGTAATAACGAGGCGACCGCCCCGATCCGTCAAAGAAGTAATCAAAAGAAGCAATCTCTTCCTGCTCGGGAGTCTCAATTTTCTTATACTTTTTATACATCTTCCAAAGTTCGGGAGGGGAAGGGAAAGCATCTAATGAAAGTTCCTTCTCAATTTGCCGAGAAAGCCCAGATCGATCATGCTGAATAAATCCGTCACCGTTTGAACTGAATGCAACCGGGATATCAAGTGTTTGAGCATAACCAAGCGCCTGTTGTAGCCCGGCGCCTACAGAATGATTGTTGTCCTTTGCCTCGATTACAGCGATGGGGATATTAGGTTTAAGGTAAAGAATAAAATCGGCGCGCTTTCGCTCACCCCGTGCGGTCTTATTGCCTTTGACAAAAATACGACCATCAGTGAAAAAGACTTCTTCGCGGACTTGCTTTTCCACATCCCAGCCAGCCTTGACCAACGCAGGCAAGATGAACTGCGTGCAAATATCACGTTCGGATAGTTCTTTTTTATTTGCAGTCATTCTAGCGATTATTTTATCTATTGGAGGGTTTAAGGCTAGAGAATTCTCTGCTTGTGGCTAATCCACAGGCTCATAACCTGAGCCGCCTAGTCCACTATTCTGCTATTTTTTGAACAATTCTTCGGTTAACAATTGCCTTTCCATCTTGAGATAGGAGGCAATATCCTTCAAAAGGCTGTTTAAGGTGCCTACTCTCAGGGCCTTGTGCTTTGGAACGGTAACGTGGTGTTCTTTCCCCCTAGAAGAGGAGGTAAGCCGAAGGTGACTGCCGGTTTGGCGTGTGGTCTGGTATCCGTGCTTGCGGAGGAGATTGGCTAATTCTTCTCCTCCGATGTCGCGTGGAAGCTTCACGCGGGTATTACCTCTTCCTTTGTGAAGTGAAGACGGATAAGCCTCGGCCTTTCTGTCTCCTCAAAATGGCAGCGTACCGCGTCTTGTACCATCACTTTGAGTTCCTCAAAGGTGTCTGCCTCCGTGAAGATGGAGTGGCCCACCGCCCTTGCCTGATAACCACCCTCGGGAGATTCCTCTACCAGAAAGATAATTTCCTTTTCCATCGTTTTAATACCCTTTCAAATTTATTTGTAGCTACTATGGCTATTATTTTATCTATTTAAGGGTTACAAGCTAGAAGATTCTTATTCTAAAAAAGCCGCCGAGCAAGCTCGACCACTACATTGTAAATGGGTATTGTAGGGCTTGTCGCCCTGCGAGTGATGTAGGGTGCGACTTGGCGCACCGCTTCTGATTCTGCTAATCCACCGGCTCATAGCCCGAGCCGCCCAGGGGGTGGCAGCGCAGGATGCGCCAGATGCCCTTGGGGATGCCGATGATGAGACCCTTCTTCTCTATGGCCTCTATCATGTATTCAGAACAACTGGGTACGTAGCGGCAGCCGCGTGGCAGAAGGGGGGTTATATAACGCTGGTATATCCTGATGATGCCTATTATCAAAAAACTCATATTTAGACCTGTGCAAGATTTTGTTTTTTACGAGACCTCTTAAAAAGCCTGCATAGCAGTCATTCTGAGGGAGTAAAACGCTAAAATACTAGATTCTTCGCTTCGCTCAGAATGACAGAGGGTATCAGAGTGACTTTTTCAAAGCTCTCAATTATAATGCGATAATACGGTGCGTCTAGACGCACCCTACGTCTGATTACACCAATCACCAAAAGACTCATCCGGACTTCCTTTGTATCTTGAGCCTGCCGATAAGCCTCTTGAATTCTTCCTCTGCACCTGAAAATGTGGTGGGGAAGCCCTTCTTTGCTACCAGGACTACGTCAAGCCCCGGCCCTAGCAGGGCCTTATTCAGCCTAAAACATTCCCTGAGCAGGCGTCTGATACGGTTACGTTCCACGGCATGGCCGACCTTTTTGCCCGTCACTAGGCCGATGCG
>MHZB01000082.1:0-479 GCA_001828605.1 Planctomycetes bacterium RIFCSPLOWO2_12_FULL_50_35
TGGGAGCATATACATACTGGGGCACTACATAATGGCCGCCCTGGTGTGGGGGACCCCCGGAGGCTGGCTCTATGCCGTGTACTGTCTCACAAATTTTTCGGGCATCCTGCTCTTATTTATGGCGGAGGGCAATTACTCGCCGGGCGCCGTTGACAATGCCTCAGGCGTAGGCGTTTTACTCCATCTGGCCGAGATTGTTTCCGGGGATAGAAATCGGTTCAAGGATGTAGATATAACCTTCGTAGCTACAGGAGCAGAGGAAGAGGCGCTTGTGGGGGCCTTCCATCTGTGTAAGTCGCTTACGGAACATCCCATACCGAAGGATAGCTGCTATTTTATCAACCTTGACGGAGTTGGCCTTAAGGGCAATATATACTGCACCCACAAGATAGGTGTCCACTTTACCTTCACTGAGGGGCAGGGCAATTTCGCAAGACTCGTAAAGGAAGCAGGCAAGAGGGAAGGGCTTGAGGTAAAGA
>MHZB01000082.1:488-19152 GCA_001828605.1 Planctomycetes bacterium RIFCSPLOWO2_12_FULL_50_35
CTTGAGGTAAAGACGCCGCCGGTGGTAATTGGCGCCGCTGCCGACCACTTCCCGTTCACGTACGAGGGCTTTAACGCCGTCACGTTATCAACCGTCTCAAAGAAATCCCGGGTGGTTCACACCTACAAGGACGGCATAGACCAACTGGAGCTTGAGGGGTTTGACGGCGTCGGGCGGCTGGTGCTGGGGGTGATTGAGAAGATTGTTGAGAAGTAGGCAAGAATGTGTGCCAGCTCCCATATTTATGTAGCGTGGCAGCTTGCTGCCACGTTGGACGTGCGAGATAAACTCGCACGCTACATCTTGGTGTTCGCAGGGCTAAAGCCGTGCGGCACCCCCCGTCCAGATATTATCCTATAAAAGCTTATACGTCCTGTAAGGAATAATATTGGGACATTTTACCTTTATGTAATCCGCAGCAAATACTAAAATCAATTACATGAAGATAGTCGACCGATTTAGGGATATAGTAAAGACCTCAAGGGCTGCGCTGGGCGTACGCCTGGGAGGCGAGAGGGCGAGGCCATTTGTCCTATCCCACCTTATTACCAACCGCTGTAATGCCGACTGCCCGATGTGCCTATGGAAGGGTGAGTTTGAGGGTCTTCGCACCGAGGAGGTTAAGGAGCTTTACCGCCAGGCAGGAGAGCTGGGTTTTTTAAATCTGGTGGTATGGGGTGGAGAGCCCCTTCTCAGAGAGGACTTACCGGAGGTGTTGCAGGCCGCACGTTCGGCGGGTCTCAGCACCACAGTCATAACAAACGGTTACTACCTGCCGGAGAGGTATCAGGAGATCGGCCCTTATATAGACCTCCTTACCGTTTCCCTGGATGCCGTTGGAGAGGTACACGATACCTTCCGCCGACTCCCCGGTTCATTCAAGAGGGCGACAGAGGGCATAAAACTTATCCGTGCCAGATACAAAAACATAAAGATATTGCTCAACTCCGTTATTACCCGCCCGAACGTCAAGGACGTGGGTCCTCTGCTTGAGTTTTCCAGAGAAAATAATCTGCCCATCTTCTTTGAGCCGATGACAACGTGGGACTACGGAGTCCATCCAAGGGGGGTTGAGGCTCAAGCGCTGATTCCATCCGAGGAGGACGGTTTAAGGATCTCCAGGCGTCTCATAGGCTCTAAGGCCAGAGGGTTTCCGGTAGTTAATTCCTACGAATACATTAATGTCATTGGCCGGAGGAGGGCCGGATATAGATGCTGGTATAAGCGGTTAGTGCTGAGGGTGGAACCCGATGGCAAGATTATGGACTGCCAGCGTCGCGGCAGGATAATAGGCGATACGCAAGTAAGTTCACTGGCGGATATTTTTAATAGCCCTGCTTATAAGGAATTCTTAAGAAGGACACAGGATTGTGGAAAATGCATAGATTCCGCCACCGTAGAGTCCTCCTTCATTTGGGACCTTCGCCCCGGCTGTCTTTTTAATGCCCTCAAGGTCTACGGTATGTTCAGGAAGGGCTTGCGGTTCAATTGACAATCCGGCAACAAATCTGCTAGGATTCTTATAAGGGGTTATTCTAAATTTGCCTAGGTGTAGGGGCGACCCATCGGGTCGCCCCTACGTCTTTAGGTAATTGTTTTCTTATGTAGCGTGCGAGCTTGCTCGCACGTCGGCCAGGTACGTGGACCACCTGGAATGAATTCTCAGCTTAGCCATAACTTTTTAGATGATAGATGATTATAAAGAACACCTGTCCAAGGGACTGTTACGACACCTGTTCCATCCTTACCACGGTGGAGGACGGTAAGGCGGTAAAACTCCAGGGCAACCCTAAACACCCCATCACCCAGGGTCTTTTGTGCTGGAAGATAAAGAATGCCCTTAAGTTCGTGTACTCCCCGGAGAGACTGCTTTATCCCCTGAAGAGGGTCGGTCCCAAGGGCAGAGGCAAGTTCCAGCGGATAAGCTGGGATAGCGCCTACGAGGAGATAGCCGGCAGATTTCGAAAGATAATAGATAAGTCTGGCCCCGAATCTGTCCTTCCATTTCACTATTTCGGCCATATGGGTCTCTTGACCGCGCACGCCTCGCAGAGGATTTTTAATGCGCTGGGTGCGGGTAAGTGTTTGCCCACCGTATGCTCGCTGGCCGGACGGACGGCGCTAAAATACGTGTATGGCAGCTACTGGGGTATAGACCCTGAGGAGATGCCAAACGCAAAGCTGATAATATTCTGGGGGCTGAACGGCCCGTGGAGCAATCTCCACGGATATAACGTTGCAAGGGAGGCGGTAAAACGCGGGGCCAAGTTTTATCTTATTGATCCGGTGAAAACCGCAAACCTTGGCAAACACCTCTCCATCAGGCCGAACACGGACGGCGCCCTGGCGCTGGGACTTGCAAATTACCTGATATCAAATGACCTCTACGATAAGGAGTCGGTTAGGCGATACGCACACGGGTTTGAGCAGTTTGTAGAGGTTGCTAAGGGTTTTACGTTGGGCAGGGTTGCAGAGATAACAAGACTTCCAAGGGAAGATATAGTCCAGCTTGCACACGACCTTATTGAACTCAAGCCCAATTTTATTCATATAGGGTTCGGTGTTCAGAAACACCTCTACGGCGGTGAGGCGGTGAGGGCTATTGCACTGCTTCCTGTCCTGGTTGGTTCACTTCGTGTCCACTACAGCAATACGGACAGGGACGTGAACCTGGACTTTGTGCAGGGGGCACAGTTCTCCGGCAGACCGAGAAAACTCTACAATATGGCGCTGCTGGGCAAGATACTTGAAGAGGGCAGCGTCAAGGGACTCTTTGTATTCAATACCAACCCGGTTATTAATCTGCCCAATCAGGACTTGGTGAAAAAGGGTCTGTCCAGAGAAGACGTCTTTATGGTCGTCCACGACCTGTTTTTAAATGATACCTGCGATTATGCGGATATCGTACTCCCTGCCACCAGTTTCCTTGAGAGTTTCGATGCCCATATGTGCTACTACCACAATTATATGTCCATAAACGAGAGGGCGATAATGCCCATGGGTGAAGCGCGACCAAATTATCGGATGTTTAAGGGGCTGGCAGAGGCCATGGGGCTTAATGCAGAGGAGCTTTATCCGCAAGAGGAGGCGCTTCTTGAGGAGTTTATGGCCGGAAGCGCTGCGATAGATTTCTCCCTGGAGGACCTGCGGCGTGAGGGTTTTTTGAAGATGGCGGTCAAGCCGCAGGACCGCTTTCCGACTCCATCAGGTAAGGTGGAATTTTATTCCCGGCTGGCGGAGAAAGACGGACTGCCGCCACTCCCCGGCTATTGCGAGGACGATAGCGGAGGGTACCCGTTTCAATTGATAACCGCCAACGAGATGCACATTACCCGTTCCCAGTTCCACAACGTGTGGAAGGACGAGGTAGAGGCCGGGGTGCTTCTAAATGAGAATGATGCAATGGTAAAGGGTATAAACGGCGGTGACAGGGTGAGGCTCAGGAACGGACTGGGCGAAATCGTTATGAGTGTGAAATTATCGAGTAACGTAAGCCCCGGAGTAGTTCTGGCATACGGCGGTATCTGGGCAAAACTCACCGGCGGCAAAGGCGTCAACGCACTAATCCCTGACCACGTGCAGGCCTTTGGCGGAAACGCCGCCTACAACTCTACTTACGTGGATATAGAGAGGTTTTAAGCACTTTTTCCCCTTGTGCCCATTATAGTGCCGTGTTATGATTTTTGTATTAGCTATATAGTGGGTAGTACTATGTTTAAGTCTATAAAAACCCGACTGATAGTATTATTCCTTCTCCTGGCCTTCTTACCACTTTTGTTTCTAAGAGTAGTTGCTTACCCTGGGGCTATAAAGGCGCTTAAGGCAGAGACAGAGAGGCACCTCAAGAATGCCGGCATAAAGCAGGCCGCCCTGGTTGAGATGTGGATGAGAGAGAGGCTGGAGGACGTTGAGGTCACGGCAAAGAACCCCTTAGTGACTTTAGGCACCGAGATTACCCCAAGCGATAAGGAATTCCTGCTGCTGTCTGCCTTATTGAATAATATTAAGGAGTCGTACGGTTACGAAGATATCACAATAAGTGATACTAATGGGGAGGTAAGGATCTCAACCTCAAAACACAAATGGGGGGCGAACATATCAGGCTCCAAGAGTTTCCAGAGGGCAAGCAGTGGTTATACCTTCGTATCAAAAATCATTCCCCGAAGCGAGGTGGATACAGAAACGGATGAAGTACCCCACATGTTTTTCGCCAGTCCCATAACCTCAGGTAACAAGGTCCTGGGCGTGCTGCTTTTCGAGATGGAGCTGAAAGGCATAAACAGACTGATGAAGAATGTGCTGTTGGGAGAGAGCGGTGAGACATATGTAATAGATGAGCACGGCGTTGCCCTGACTGAATTGAAACACCTGTTCAAAGGCCGAGGGTCCATAGGTCGCCGAATAGTAAGTCCTGACAGTGGAGCCCCGACACTGGCGGTTCATGAGTGCCTGAAAGGGGAGGTGGGTTTTGACGCCAAGGGCTATAAAAACTATGCGGACCAGGAGGTTTTTGGTTTCTGGCAGTGGATACCCGAGTTCAAACTTGGGGTAATTGCAGAAGTGAGCAAGAAAGAGGCCCTCGGTTTGGCCTATAACGTTGAAGCCGCAATGGAGAGGGTGCAAATACTATTGGGGATTTTTATTGTTATCGGGGCGTTTCTATTGAGTCGAAAGATATCCACCCCTATTCTGAACCTTACTGAGTTGACGAAGAAGATGGCCGGCGGAGACCTGGGCCAGAAGGCCGACATATCTACGGGTGATGAGATTGGAGAATTGGCGCAGTCGTTTAATCACATGGTAACCTCCATAAGGGATAAGACCGCAGAGCTGGAGGAGACGACAAACTTTCTCAACAGCATCCTGTTTGGTTCCACCGAGTACGCCATTATTGCCCTGGACCTTAACGGACGGATTCAGGCGTTTAACGAGGGTGCCAGAAGGGTATACGGATACGAGCCTCACGAGGTGGTTGGCAGGCTTGACATAGGTGTGCTCTTTGATAGCGGCGGTAAAGTCGGCAGTGGGCTTGGAGATGCCCTTTCCATTACGAAGGAAACCGGCAGATTCGACGGCGACGTCTTGGGTAATAGAAAGTCCGGTGAGAGATTTCCAACCCATATTATAATCACTTTGAGGAAAGGCGAACTGGGCAGGGCTACAGGCTTTGTGGCCATCTCTAGGGATATCACAAGGCAGAAGGCACTGGAGGCAGAGGTCCAACGTTATACCTCCAACCTGGAGAAGATGGTTGAGGAAAGGACCGAGGCCCTTAGGGCCACCGAAGAGAGGTACCGGAGCCTGTTTGACGCCACGAAAGACGCCGTCTTCATATGCGATATCGAGGATCGGTTTCTGGACATAAACCAGGCCGGCATAGAGCTCTTTGGATACCGCGTGAAGAAGGATATGCTCAATAAAGACTTTGCGGACTCCTTCTATGTTAATCTCGACGATAGGGCTACACTCCGCGAGGTTATGATGAAGGCAGGTTTTATAAAGGATTTTGAGCTGGGGCTTAAGAAAGAAAATGGTGATAAGATTACGGCAATTATGACGTGCGGTCTGAGGAGGGACGAAAATGGGGGCGTAATCGGTTATGAAGGGATTATCAGAGACGTTACGGAGAAAAAGAAGCGGGAGAGGGAAAAGGACGTAATAACCAACGTAAACAAGATAATTGCGTCCAGCCTCGAACTCAAGGACGTATATATGGCCGTGAGTGCGGAACTCGACAAATTGATTGAATTCGACCGCACCAGCATCACACTTCTCTTGGACGATGACAGCGTTACGGAATATATTGTGTGCACTAAGGGCGCGGCTGTAAGTCAACTTTCTGATGGGACCACATTTCCGCGGAAGGGCAGTGCGACAGATGCAGTTGTACAGGTGGGCAAGCCCATTATAACCATAGATACGGCCAGGGGCAGGTTTGTGACGGATGCCATTCTTTACTCCGAAGGCATTCGCTCGCGCTTGAACTCCCCGTTGGAGTATAAAAATAAGATTATAGGCACAATAAACTTCGGCAGCAAGAAGGAAGGCAACTTTACCGGGGAGCATATAGAACTTCTCCAGCAGATAGCACCGCAATTAGCCGTCGCCATCGAGAATTCCAACCTCTTTTGCAAAACCCGCGACTCCGAGGAGAAGTACAGGGACCTGATAGAAAATGCCCCCGAGATGATTCACCAGGTGGATTCAAGCGGCAGATTTATTTCCGTAAACAAGACGGAGTTGGAGCGCCTAGGTTATACGCTGGACGAGATGCACAAGATGAAACTGGATGATATAGTGCCTGCGGAATCTAAGAAGGAGGCGCTGGGACACCTCAAGAGGGTTGTGGAGACGGGACACGACCGGGCTGAATGCATCTTTGTTACCCAGAAGGGAGAGGAGATGACGGTCGAAATGGACAGCACCGGGGTTTGCGACCCCTTGACGGGTGATTTCATCCACGCAAGGAGTTTTGTAAGAGACATCACGGATAGAAAAAAGAGAGAAGAGGAGATTATAAGACTCGCCCACACCTTAAGGAGCATCGGCGAGTGTGTGGTCATCGCGGACAGAGACGGCCATGTATCGTTCGTGAATAAATCGTTTGAGAAGGTTGTTGGTTATAGTCATAAAGAGATGCTAAGAAAGAAATTATCTACCCTCTCGGCAGGCAGCAGTCCGGTGGACATAAAGGAAGTGCTGAAAAAGACCTTCGAACTTGGAGAGTGGCAGGGGGAGCTCCTTTTCAAGAATAAGGACACAGATGAGTTCCCTGTCTATCTGTTCACCTCCCTTATACGCGATGAGGATAATGAGCCGCTTGCCCTTGCGGTTGTCTTCCGCGATATAAGCGAGCATAAGCGCCTCCAGATGGAATTCTTCCAGTCCGAAAAGATGGCAGCCATAGGTCAATTCGCTGCGGGCGTGGCCCATGAAATAAGAAATCCCCTGAGCGTAATCGGCAGCTCCATATACTATCTTAACGACATCCTGTCGTATAATGACAAAAACGTAAAAGAACACCTGAAGATAATACAGGAGGAGATCAGCCGCTGTCAGAGGATTATTAACCAGCTCCTTGCGTTCTCCAGGAAGGCAAAGGTAGAGGTTGAGGAATGCGACCTCAACAGGTTGATTGAGGACACACTCTCACTGGTGGGCAAGGAACTCCTTGCAAACAATATCCTCGTGGTTAAAGACTTTTCTTCTATTCCGATTCTTCGACTCAACACAGACGACATAAAACAAGTGCTTCTTAACCTTATATTGAATGCCAGGGACGCCATGCCTAGGGGCGGCACGCTCAAGATTGCTACCGGAACTAATTCTGATGGCAGTGTGGATTTATTGGTTAGTGACTCCGGCGTTGGAATTCCCAAGAGAGAGCTGGAGAGGATTTTTCTGCCGTTTTATACCACTAAGGAGACGGGAAGCGGCACCGGACTGGGCCTTTACTCGGTCCATTCGGCCGTAAAACGGGCCAAGGGCACTATAAACGTGCACTCTCAAGAGGGTAAAGGTTCAGTATTTACCATCACCTTGCCCTCTTACGAGGACGGTAACAAAAAGATAAAAAGAGGCGGGAGAAGGTGGAAAACAAGCTCAAAATCCTCATAGTAGACGACGAGGTCAATCTCCTGAAGACCCTGAGCGATATCCTTAGTAAGAACGGATATGATGTGTCAGTGGCAAGGGATGCACACACGGCCTTGCGGACGCTGGAAAAGGGCGGGTTTGACATTGCGCTTCTTGACGTCAGGATGCCCCAGATGAACGGCGTTGAACTCCTTGAAAAAATAAAGCAGGAACACCGGGGGATCGAGGTAATAATAATGACGGCCTACGGCACAATAGATACGGCCATAAAATCGATAAAATTGGGCGCATATGCGTATATGCTTAAACCTCTTGACATTGACGAAATGTTGACGAATATCCAGAAGATAGTCAAGCTTAAGGCCCTTAAGGACGAGGCGCGGTTCCTGCAGTGGCAGTTGGAGGAACAGCACGGCTACAAGAATATTATAGGAAATTCGGGAGCTATCAAGCGGGTGGTGGATACCATCAAAAAAGTCTCCGCTTCGGACTCCACGGTGCTTACCATGGGAGGCAGCGGTACGGGGAAAGAAATGGTGTCGGATGCCATCCATTACTCCAGCCGGCGCTACGCCAAGCCGTACGTGAAGATAAACTGTGCGGCATTTCCTGAAAACCTGCTTGAGAGTGAACTTTTTGGGTATGAAAAGGGTGCGTTTACGGGGGCCGATAAACAGAAAAAGGGTAAGTTTGAGGTGGCCGACGGCGGCACGCTCTTTTTGGATGAGATAGGCGACATGCCTCTGGCTATGCAGGCAAAGCTCCTTAGGGTGCTCGAGAAGGGAGAGTTCGAGAGGTTGGGGGGAAATGAGGTAATAAAAGTAAATGTACGCTTTATTGCGGCCACGAACCAGAACCTCGAAAAGATGATAAAGGAAAAATATTTCCGCAGCGACCTGTTTTACCGGCTTAACACCGTTATCATTAACCTGCCTTCACTCGTGGAGAGGAAAGAAGACATACCCCTGCTCATAGGGCATTTTATTGAAAATTTCTCCACAGAGATGAACAAAAAGGCGCCGAAGGTGGTCAAAGAAGCCATGGACCTTATAATGTCATATCCGTGGCCGGGTAACGTTAGAGAACTGGCTAATGCGATCGAGAGGGCGACGATATTCTGTGAAGACGGCGTAATAAGGCCGAGCGATCTCCCTCCGAATATCCAGGCGGGGCATGCGGAAGTACCTTCGGCGGAGACGTCCGGAGACCTTACCCTTGAGGTGCTGGAGAAACGGCACATCAGTAATACGCTTAAACATACCAAGGGCAATAAGAATGAGGCTGCGCGTGTCCTGGGTATTCATAGGGAAACCTTGTATAAGAAGATAAAAAAGTTTAACATAAAAGATGTATGATGATTAGAGGCCCTGGGGATAAGGGATTGGGCCGTCATTGTGAAGAGCGGAAGCGACCTTGTCCGCCTCAGGCGGACCGGCAACGAGCGACTTGTGGCATTCACATGCCTCTTTTTGACAGTTAGTTTTACGCGTGGGAATGGCAGGATGGCCTTTTGAGGAGGGAGCACCCGTTTGTGAGTCTTTTTGTAAGCCGGTATCTGCTCTCCATCCTCACATATTAAGTAACCCGTGGGCCGACAGGCTACAGGAAGGACCATAACCATCATGATCTGCAGACGTTTGATATGTTTGGCGCTGTCACTGACGTTAGTTAGTATCTTAAATGGGGTCGTGGTGTATGCAGACCGTACCGGGCCCCTATATGAATATATAAAGGTTGAAGAGTATGACCCCAGGGACTTTACACTGGTACTAATTCCTGAAACGGTATTTCCCATTGAAAAGGTGATAAAGTACGAAAAGCGGCTGAATGCGGAAATTACCGTTAAACTTGGTGAGGGTGAGAAAGAAACGTTGCGGACCCTGCGGGAGGGCGATTTGTTAGGTGTTGAATATAGGGTAAGATACCGAAACGAGCGGGGTGAGACCTACGAACCGCTTGTATATTCGATTGACTACAGCGAGACAGACCGTGGTATAAGTACCAACATGGTATCATCGTCCTGGATAAAGGGGTATGAATTTATAAAGGACAATACAGAAAAGGATGCCCTGATTATATGCTGGTGGCCCCACGGAAAAAGGATACAGTTGTTTACGGGGAGAGAGACGCTGGTAGCAGGGCCGTCAGCGGAACTTATCAGTGGACTTTCGGTACAAAACGAAAGGTACAAAGAGGCCACTCGCCGCTATGAACTGACATGGCTCAGGGAGAAGGAGGGCTTGGCGGACGACCAGAAGCTTAAGGACGTGGCGCGGATGTTCTGCTCTCCGGAGGGCAAGGCCCTTGAGATAATGCAGGAACGCAACCTGCTGGGAAGGCCCCTTTACGTAGTAGCCAGCGCCGAGGAATTTCCTGAGATGGAGAACATAAATCGTCTTGCCGGCGGATATGTAAAAGTCGGCAGGTACTATATACGCAGATTCGCCACCACCTTCGAAAAAGACATGGTCCTTTTGACTCAATGGTTGAAGATGCGGGGGATAGAGTCGTATTACATACAGATTTATCAGGACTACTACACCGTATGGTATCTTGAGGACCAGTACGACCCGTCGATGCAGGAGGCGCTGCTGCTTAGGTTTCTACCGTTAGGTACGGGACACGGACAGGAGATAGGATATTTTACGCCCGCCTTCCAGAGCCCCGAGGCCCATGTGTGGGTATACCGTTTTGTGCCGGAGGGTGTGCCGGTGCGCAGAATCAATCGCGAAGGCGCACGTCATTTTGGAGGTCATGACTAGGAGGTTTATGCAGGGACTTAGTTTATCCCGCCGTAGGGGCGAACGGCCGTTCGCCCCTACGACGGGCAGGGTGTAGCGTCCGATCTCCGCATCGGACGCCGCTCGCAGCGGTCGCACCGCCGTCTGGTACGGAGACCCAGACGCTACAGAAGAAAACCGAATGCCCTATGTAGGGACAGAGCCTGCCCCTGCGAAAGCAGGGGGCTTGTCCCTGTCCATGCGGATAGCCGCGAAGTGGGTGCCGCAGGTCTTTAGACCTGCGGTTTGTAACACACCCCCGTCCCCTCTTTCAAGAGGGGAGAAAGGGGTGTGTCCCCAGGGCTAAAGCCCTGGGCCACTCCCATGACCCTGTCCCTGCGAAATATATAAGGAAGTTTGACATGTTAGACCGTTTTCAGAGAAAAATAACCCGGCTCAGGATATCCGTAACGGACCTTTGTAATCTCTATTGTGTCTACTGTAGGCCGCCCCAGGGTGTACATCACATGCCTCGGAAGGAGATACTGAGCTTCGAGGAGATAACCCTGGTGGCGAGGTGCGCCGCGCAGTTGGGCGTCAGGAGCTTCAGGCTTACCGGGGGTGAGCCGTTAACCAGGAGAAATTTAAAGTCGTTGGTGGCCTCCCTGAGCAGCATTCCAGGCGTGGAAGACCTGGCTATGACCACAAATGGTGTTTTGCTAAGACGCTACGCCCGTGCGCTTAAGGAAGCAGGTCTTATGAGGATAAATATCAGCCTTGACAGCCTCCAAAAAGAACGCTTCAGACAGATTACCGGTGGCGGGAATATTGAGGATGTGCTGGAGGGCATTGAGGCTGCAGTTGATGCGGGCTTTGAGCAGGTAAAGGTTAACATGGTGGTCATGCGCGGTATCAATGAGGACGAGGTAGAGGATTTTGCCAGGCTGAGTATGGATAAGCCTCTGGAGGTCCGCTTCATAGAATATATGGCCTTTGGGTGCAGGATGATTGAAGAGAAAAAATTTGTTCCCGGCCAGGAGGTGTTGGAGCGGATAAGGAAGGTGGGAGACCTGGTACTCGCGGACGCAGAGAATCCTTGTAGGGGCGGGGCCGCTCGTAGCGGTCGCACCGCCCCGCCCCTGCGGGGCCCTGCCAAGTGCTATCGTCTAAAGGGAGCAAGGGGGGTCTTGGGCCTGATATTGCCTGTCAGTCAGCCCTTCTGCGGAGACTGCAATCGTCTTAGACTCACTTCCCAAGGCAAACTCAGGGCCTGCCTGCTTTCCGGCGGAGAGGTGGACCTTAAGACAATTTTGAGGTCTGAGTACCTCGTCTCACACGGAAAGCCGAGTGCCAGCCTTGAGAAGGCCCTTGTTGAGGCATTTATTAAAGCATCCAACATGAAGCCTGCGATCCACTCCGGCAGGGGCGAGCCGGTTATGTGCCAAATAGGCGGTTGAGCCCTCCAGAGGGTTTTAAATCCTTGAGACCGCTGAGAGGCCCTGTATAATTGTCATTCTGAGGGAGTGAAGCGACCGAAGAATCTCTAATGTAGCGTAGTTTTATTCTTCAAATCGGATGTCCTACGTCTGGTGCGGAGACCAGACGCTACAAAAATTTTAGATAAATTACTAAATCATTCATTTCGAGGGCTTGCTCAATAAACGTACCAAAGGTCATGTCGTAGGGACAGACCTTTAGGTCTGTCCGTCACGGATAGGTTTAAAGACCTGTCTCTACGTAAAATTGTTTTCTTGTAGGGACAGCCCTCGTGGCTGTCCGCCTATTTGGTGTGGGCGGGCAGGGACAAGCCCTGCCCCTACGAAAACCAAACTTGTTATGTAGGGACAACCCTCGTGGTTGTCCGTGGACAGGGATATCCACCGTTCCCGCAGAAAATCCTTATAGAAGCGTAGTTTTTCGGAAGTCTCATACTATAGACTGCCACTATAAGCTACGTAGGTATAACTAATTACGTTTTCTTTCAATGTTTGGTCGCCCCATTAGGCTGCCGCAACGACGGCCTTTCGGGGGTATCGTTTTGGCCGTTAAAAAAATTTAAATTTTTCCCTTGCATTCTACGGCGTTACGATTACAATCTCACAGTAATCGGGGGTAAGAATTCCGACCCTACAGGTCGGATTGCGGTTTAAGTGTATTTTGCCGTTGAGTCTTACGGCGGTGGAAGTATGGTTTTATGTGTTCCAATCATGCTTTCGTGCCTAAGTTCTGCTACGGCACCCGCAACCGAAGGAATCTAGGAAGGGGGCATGTAGGGGGTGAAGACTGCCTACTTTGCCTGCCTTGCTAATGTGTGCTAATCTTTTGGTCTTACCATAGTTTGGTAGTTTGTAGATCGAAGAACTGCCCGTTTATTATGTGTGTGATGTGTTGTACGGGGGGTGGAGTAAGAAGAGACCGAGTAAACGAGGCTAAAAAAGCAATTTGCTGTAAGTGTTTTTGAAAGGAGGCTGTAATATGATGACGGGTCGCTTTAAGACCTGTATGGGAGTGTTGCTGGGGAGTGCGTTAGCGCTTCTCTATGCCCTTCCCTGTAGTGCCGAAAGCTCCTCCGATCTCGACCAGATGCAGAGGGAGCTGCAGGCGCTGAAGGCTGAGATGGAGTCTTTGAGAGCCGATTTGGGTAGCGGTAAAGAGGAGATAAAGGTTCAGAACGATGAGCTCCTCGCCTCAAAGAAGGAGTACAGTCAGCTTTCAGAGCAGGTAAGGGGCCTTAAGCAGGCCGATCCTGCTGAAGTCTCTACGCTGAAAGACCAGCTCAAGAAGGAATTGGGCGTAGTTCCCAACGTGTACAACGACTTGTCCCGGAAGATACGCATCGGGTTTGAGTCCAGGACCAGGGCCGAGTACGCGAATAACTTTTCTCAGATAACGGATGCTACTATCAATATGTGGGGTCCGCGGAGCCTTTCAAATGGTATATGGTTTAGTGATGGTATTGCAAGCAATGAGCAGTCAGTGGTGTTGCAGCGTACCAGGCTCAACGTTGACGCCGATGTCCACGAGCATCTCAGGGCCTTCTTCCAGCTCCAGGACTCCAGATTCTGGGGTATTGAGGACGGCACTGTGCGGAACCAAGGCGCTCTAGTTTTTGACGGTGTTGATTGGGGGCAGAATACTCTGGACTTGCATCAGGGCTATGTGGATGTCAGGAAGTTGTTTAACTATCCTATGACCATGAGGGTAGGCCGCCAGGAGATTATCTGGGGCGACCACAGGATGATGGGCAACTTCGACTGGCATACCACTGCGAGAAGCTGGGATGCCATAAGGGGTATGTATGACACCGAAGACTATGCAGCTGAGGCCTTTGCGGCCGTTCAGTTCCATGACCCAGGGCTTAATGCCGCCACGGGCTCGCAGGATCTAACTAATACCACAGTTAATCCCACAAGGACCGAGAACGGCGTAAGGCAGAAGTCCAACGACCATCAGAACTACGGCTTCATGTGGACCTTTAAGAAGCTGGTCCCGGACAGCACTCTGCAGATCATGTTCCTGCACGACAATGACCAGCTTGAGACGAGAACTGTAGAAGGTGGCGCATCACAGGTCCCGCCCGGTGCCAGAGGTAACAAGAAGATTTACGACGGAGGTTACAGGATTGCCGGTAAAGTCGGCAAGAACATTGACTACGCCTCCGAATCGCACTACCAGCTTGGCAGGTGGGAAGGTACGAACCACAGGGCGTGGGCGACTTCGGTAGAAGGCGGTTACACCTTCAATGAGGTTGGCTGGAAGCCGAGACTGGGCGCTGAGTTCGACTGGTCTCCCGGCAGCGGCCACAATGGTGGAGTCGAAGATCACCAGAAGCATTCGACCTTCTTCAACTTCTATCCGACGAACCACATGCACTACGGCTATATGGACCAGATGGCCTGGATGAACATGAAGGGCGTCAGGGGTCAGGTGAAGATTAAACCGACCAAGAAGCTGGTAGCATGGGCGGATGTATGGGGATTCTGGCTGGATAACGTTCGTGACTACTGGTATAACGCCGCTGGTGTTGCACTGCGCGGCTACAGTGCGAACACTAATAATCCGAGAACTCCAGACTCTCATCTTGGCACAGAGCTGGACCTGACAGCGAAGTATGAGCTCTACGATAACGTAGCGCTGCAGGCGGGGTACTCGCATTTCTTTAACGGTGATTACCTCGATGATACCGCTTTGTTTGGTGATGACCCGGCCACCGTGGGTGTAAGGAGAGGCCACGGCGACGCAGACAGCAGCTGGGGCTACCTGCAGTTGGCAATAGGCTTCTAAGCCCGTTGTCGTTTGATGTATGTCATGTAGGGGCAACCCTTGCGGTTGCCCGCATGGTGTGAAGTAATTCAGGGTGTTGCAGAACTTAAGTTCTGCAACACCCTTTTTGTTTTTAGCCCTGTAGCCCCTACTTTTTTATTTGTAGATGCGGACAGGTCTAAAGACCTGTCCCTACAGAAGATGCTACACACCCCCATCCCCTCTTTTAAGAGGGGAGAAAGGGGTGTGTAGGGGCAACCCGTTCAGCTGAGGCTTCGACAAGCGGTTCGGCTGAGCTCACCGTCGGAGCCTCAGCCCCTGAGTAAACCGAAGGGCTCACGGCCGAAGCCTTGCGGTTGCCCGCGAGTGAGAATCAAAGGGATGGGCATTTCTGCCCATCCCTTTTTTGTTTTTATACGTCAGGGGTAGGTCAAGGCCACGCCTTGACCGTCAATGTAGTTTATTGTAAGGTCATGGTGTAACCATGAACCTACCCGGTTGGTCCAAATTGAGTAGCTGCAGGCTTCAGCCTGCGTTTTAACACACCCCCTACCCCTCTTGATAGAGGGGGAGTCGCAACCTAAAGGTTGCGGCTACACAGACAAACCGAGGAGGTAATGTAAACCTGGTTGGAATCCGCCTGAGGCGGACCAAAATCCTTGTCCTAAGTCCTTACGTTAGAATGGAAAAGAAAAATGTGGACAGATTATTTGGACACCAGTGGTGTACGATATGTTTTTAGTATAGGGCCAGACTTTATGGTTGTCCACACGGGCAGGGGACAAGCTCTATTCCTACTTATGCAGTGTCTTCTGAAGGAAGGATGTTCCTTATCCTGTCGGGGATGCGTTTTAGCTTGAGATTATCGTCTATACACACTAATGTAGTTGAGCCTTCTGCCAGGAGTGTTCGCGGCTGGGTAGCGGTGTGTGGTGATGTGCCCCTACTGTCTTCGTCGCTGGCTTCCTCGCGCCATATCTTGTAGGAGAGCTCCATCTGGGCATAGCTAAGCCCGGACAGCCACGTTTCCACTACGAGTACGTCGTCAAAGCGTGCAGGGGCCTTGTACTTGCAGTGCGCTTCGAGGACGGCCAGTTGGGTGTTCTCTTTTTCAAGTTCCGGATACGGTAGCCCCAGGCTGCGCAGGTATTCGAGCCGGCCCATCTCAAAGTACACGAAGTAGTTGGTGTGGTGTACTACCCCCATCTTGTCGGTCTCAGGGTATCTGACCCTAAGTTTTATGGAAGAAGATTTCATAATTCGTTCGGATTGTAGGGGCACGTTGCAACGTGCCACTACGGTAAACAGCTGTTCAGTGATAGGTCAGTCATCTCCGTGCAGCCTTTAAGAAGGCATCGCTGTAGATTTGTTTATTTAACAACATTTCGGTGGAGATGGCAGCGTCCATCAAGTCCTTGTCAAGCACATCCATAACAGCAGAGTCCAGTCCCGCCGTCAGGGCCATGGTCAGGTACGTCCTGTTTATAAGACTTCTCTCCTTTGTGCCCTGTGAGAGGTTGCTTAAGCCGCAGATGATATGCGGTGATGGGTCTGATATGAATGTTATCTGGCGGCATACCTCGAGGAGATAGATAGGTTGTTTTTGATCGACATTTATGGGGAATAATATTGGGTCTATGAATAAACGTGATGGCTCGAGGCCCTGCTCTACCGCTACGCCGACTATAGATGCGGCCAGCTCCAGTCGTGTGTCTATGTCCTGGGGTATACCTCTTTTATCAATGGTAAGGCACACCAGGGAGGCGTTGTGCTCAAGCGCAAGCGCTATCCACTTGTCCAGGACCTCAAGACTCTTGCATGAGTTTATCAGTGTCGGACCGTTGGCCGCTTCGAGTCCCGCCTTTGCCACATCAAGCTTCTGGCTGTCAATGGAAATGGGCGTTTTCGCCGCCTCTTGCGTGGTTTTTACCAGCCATTGCATGGATTCTATCTGGTCGGCCACGCCTGGGCCAACGTTCAGGTCAAGATAGCTTGCCCCGGCCTCTGTCTGGCGTTTTGCAAGGTCGTGAATTACCGCCGGGTCCCTATTCTTTATGGCCTTTTTCACGTCAGAGAACATGCCGTTTATTCTTTCCGCTACAGCTATCATATTTCCCTTCCTCCCTTAAGAAAGCCTATACCTGGACGTAAAGGTCGTTGATATACTGTTTTACCGACTTTACGGCCTTTGGGTGAAGCATCCTGATGATGTCAACCCCCGACTGCAATAGTGTGGTGGCCGTTATCGTTTCCCAGAGGGGTCCTCTTTCCCTTGCAAGTCCCCAGCCCGGGGCCTCGTTGTCTCCGGCCTTTGCCTCCTTGGCCCGCCAGGATTCGTACCCGACGTTTACCAGTACAGGCAGTGCAAGCCATTTGTCCCCGGCAAGGGCGGCAAGGCGTTCCCTTTCCTGGATTGAGTAGACATATTCTATGCCGTAACCTAGGGCGCCGGTGGTCTGGAACATTACTATTCTATTCGCCGGGAAGCCGATGTCGGTTACCAGTATGTTCACCTGTTTTTGTATGTTTACGTCCACCGGGGCCTGTGTAACCAGGTTGTGCCCGTCGGCCAGACATACGGCGGTGAGGGTCTTATAGTTGTCCTGTGTTGCGCCAGAAAGGAGGCACCTTTCCCCCTTGGCGGCCTGACTGACCTTTGGCATCACTTCGTTGTCCTTGTGCGGGTCTTCGCATCCCCAGATTATCAGCGGCACCCCAACGGCCTCCAGCACGGAGCGAACGGTCTTGGCGGCGTCGGCGGCGCTTCGATTGCCTTTATCCGGATGGACACTGTCCAGCTTTAAGCAGATGAGGTCTGCCCCGAACTCATTTACGCATTTCTTTGCCCACTTGACAGGGTCGTTGATGACATCCTTGTAATGCTCCATAAGCGGCTCCGGCCAGTCCTCCGGCGGGGTATCAAGCACGTCCATGGCAATCACCGGCTTGTTGCCCGGACTGCCCTCAAAATGCATATAAGGGACGCTGCCGGCCCCCCCTACCTTTATTACCTTCTCACGGGTACCACCCTCCTCCTTGGTGGCCCCAATGATAACTTCGCCTACTTTACCGGACCACTTTTCTGCTGCACTAGGTATCTCCATAAGTCTCTTCCTTTCTCTCCTTCCCTCTTAGCAGGCATATTGTTGCGACCTCTGAAAAAGTCTACAAAATTGTCATTCTGAGGGAGTGAAACGACCGAAGAATCTAGATTCTTCGCTTCGCTCAGAATGACATCAATATGCTCTTAAGAAACTTTTCAGAGGTCTCTTGTCTTAGCTTTCTTATCTACTCGCTACCTCTACGGGCAGGCGTTCCTTAAGAAATTTGCTCAAGGCCCTGTATGTAGGGTTATCATTTGATATGTCAAATAGCGACGTCCCGTTTGAAGATGCCCGGAGTATTTCCGGGTCGAAACCAAGGAGAAGCTCCGGCTTAAGATTTTCTTTCTCCAGACGCTCCTTGATTTTCTCGTCTACGCCTTCCTCAGGCACTTTGTTAAGCAGAAGGGCCTTTTCTTTTATTGTAATGGGGAGTTTCTGAGACAGTTTTGTTATCCTCTCGGCCGTAACGGCGCCAATAACCGTAGGCTCGCACACTAACAACATTAGGTCAACTCGGTTAGTGGTCCTTCTGGATAGATGTTCCATCCCCGCTTCGTTGTCTACGACCACGAATGGGTAGTCCTTCCCCATCCTGTCCAGATACTTCCTCAAGAGATTGTTCACATAGCAGTAGCAGCCGGGCCCCTCCGGTCTTCCCATAACCAGGAGGTCGTACTTTGAGTTCTCTATCAAGCAGTCCTCTATGCAGTATTCTATGTACCTCTCCTTGGACATTCCTGCGGGGAAATCCAGTTTCTTCTCGATTACATCCTCGCGGATGTCGGAGATGGTTTGTTCGCATTCAGCGCCCAGGGCGGCGCCTAAGGACGCGTTTGGGTCGGCGTCCACGCCAAACACGGATTGCTCAAGTTGTTCTACTATGTACCGAATCGTCAAGGCGGCCACGGTGGTCTTGCCCGTTCCCCCCTTGCCCGCTAACGCAATTGTAAATGCCATAAAGTATCCCTTCCTTAATGTAAG
>MHZB01000083.1 GCA_001828605.1 Planctomycetes bacterium RIFCSPLOWO2_12_FULL_50_35
ATTTGCGGCCGGTGTCGGCACGTCTTCAAACGGCTTACGCACAAAACGTCCATGTGTGCGGGCCGTGTCAAAGAAACCGCCGCGTTCATCATCCCAAAAATTGTCGAGACAGTACTTCATGATATCCTCCGCCGCTTCCAGATAGAACTTATGTCCCGATACCTCGTAGGCATCGAGACAGGCCATTGCCATCTGCACGTTATCATCCAAAAAACCCGGGATGCGCGCCTCACCCTCATAGTAGGTGTGAAAGACCCCCTCACCCTTCTTGTAGGAGCTTGCCAGCAAGATGTCCAGCGCCTTCAGTGCACTGTCTCTTATGTCATCACGGACGAGAAACTTGTATGCCTCAAGATATGCCGAAATCATCATCCCGTTTTGGGCGCTGTATTTGTTTGTGTCAACAAATGGTGTGGGTGGGGTGTTCCTTGACTCAAGCAGTTTCTTCCTGCCGCCATCTATAATAGAAAGTACTTCTTCGACGGGCATATTCAGCCCTCTTGCAACGTCCTCAGGTTTGGCAGATATTCGCAGCACGTTCTTTGCCGGGTTGTGGTGCATCTCTCCTTTGGACTCTATCCCGTAGTAATATTTGATTACCTTTGCCTCAATGGGTGTAAGTACCGCATCCACTTCTGCAGGCGTCCAGGTGTAATAATCCCCGTCATCCCCCCTGCCGACATCGGCGTCCTGAGAGGCATAGAATCCCCCAAGCCTGCCATCAGACGCCTCACGGTTTACGTAGTCCAATACCTCCTCCACGACTTCTTTATAGACGATGCTGCCTGTAGCGGCATAGGCATGGACAAAGTTTCTCAGCATGCCGGAGTTCACGTAGGACATTTTTTCAAAGTGAGGGACACGCCACTCCCTGTCCACTGCATACCGGAAAAACCCTCCCCTGACGTGGTCTCTGAGACCCCCTTCCGCCATGGCATCGAGTGTCTTCAAGGTCAGCTTATGGAGTTCTGCATCTTTCTTGACAGATGCCATCCAGAGGGCAAACTCCACGCCTGCCTCGCTTGGAAACTTCGCACCCTCACCAAACCCGCCATACTCGCGGTCAAATTCCTCGGTAATCTTTTCCGCCATGACATCCAGGAGGTCTGAAGACAGTTCTCCGGCCTTTGACTGTGCATCCTCCAGTGAAACGATGTGCTGATAATGCTGCTCTGCCTGGGTCAGAAGCGCGACCTTCTGTTCTTTATACATCTTTGCGATCCTGGGGAGTAGAAGCTTAAATGTTTTAGCGGGAAAGTACGTGCCGCCAGAGAAGACCTTCCCCTCGGGGGTAAGGAATGCGGTGAGGGGCCAGCCCCCGTGCCCGGTAAGGGCACTGACGGCGGTCTGATACCAGCGGTCAATGTCCGGTCTCTGGTCCATATCAACCTTGATAGCTACAAAGTATTTGTTAATCAGTTCGGCCACCTCTGGGTCTTCGTACGTCTCCTCGTCCATAACGTGACACCAGTGGCACCATATAGCGCCTATGTCCAGCAGTATGGGTCGGTCAAGCCTTTTGGCCAGTGCAAAGGCCTCCTCGCCGTATTCGTACCAGTCTATAAGCTGGAACCCGGCGCTCCTCAGGTAGGGACTGGCAGACCCGGCAAGCCGATTTTCTTTATGCTGCTGCTGCTGCTGAGTTTCCGGACTATCCTGCCCTTCAGCGCATAGAGGGACAACACCCTTCCACGCGGGTAAAAATATTGTGGTTATGAAGAAAAACAGAAAGAACAGTGTAGAATTATTAATCCACATAAAAGAGACCCTTATGGTTTACTAATTTCCCTCTCTATTCAATTTATTTCATAATTACGAGATATTCAAGCACCCGCAGGGGCGAACGGCCGTTCGCCCCTAAGTTGGCTTCAAAGACAAACCCGCTCTTTGGCATGACATTGACCGTGTCAATGGGAATTTAACAACCGAATAGGGGCAATTCATGAATTGCCCCTACTGCTTGTTGCCCGCCAGCGACTATGTCGCTGGACTCCAAAAAAGGCAATTTTGCAAAGGTCTCGTTTCATAATTTTTTTTATTTTTTATTGATTTTCTTTGGGCTTTATTCTAGAAATTATGAAATTCTACTTTATCTGACGGGCTATTTGTTCTAGAAAGAGGAATGATGCCAGAATTTGTTCCCACTAAAGTGTTCTTTACAAAGGGTGTCGGTAAACATAAGGAAAAACTCCAGTCTTTTGAACTCGCCCTCAGGAAGGCCAGCATCGAGAAATACAACCTGGTCAAGGTCTCAAGTATCTTCCCTCCGAAGTGCAAGATAGTAACTGCGGCAATAGGAAACCCACTTATTAAACCCGGGCAGGTGGTACACTGTGTCCTTAGCGAGAATTCTACAAACGAGCCCCATCGCATGATAAGTGTATCAGTCGGGCTTGCGGTGCCGGCCGAGACCGAGCACTACGGCTATCTCAGTGAACACCACGGGTTCGGAGAGAATGAGGAGCAGGCCGGAGATTATGCGGAAGACCTTGCGGCCACAATGCTTGCGACTACACTGGGAATAGAGTTCGACTCCGCAAAAAATTACGATGAGAGGAAGCAGATATACCGCATGAGCGGCAAGATAGTGAAAACCAGGAACGTCACCCAAACGGCGAGCGGAGATAAGGACGGACTGTGGACAACCGTCATCGCCGCCGCTGTCTTCATGCCATGACAAACTGTAGCAGCCAACAATCGCTGAGGGAGAAATATCTTCACAGAGGCACCATCCCTGCCTTTCAGGCAAGGGAAGACATGCGCGTGGTGGACCTGGTTGAGAGTTTTGCCTCCGCAGGGGCCTTTAATGCAGGCAGGCTGGCTGAGGCGTCAAAACTCTTTCTGAAGATGGTTGAAGACGACGCCACCATCTGTCTTACCCTGTCCGGGGCCCTGACCCCAACGGGTATGGGCGGCATCCTGGTGGAGCTTATGGAGAAAGGGCTGATAGATTTCATAATCTCAACCGGCGCAAACATTTACCACGATCTCCACTTTGCGCTGGACCTGCCCATGCACCGCGGCGACTTCCGCGTCAACGACGCCGAACTTCGTCAGGCAAAGATTCATCGCATATACGACATGTTTCTGATGGATGAGGTGCTGGTGGAAACCGACCATTTCTTGCAAGATGCGGTGGACAACGGCTCAGGCCATAATGTCATGTCCAGTGCTCAGCTGCACCACATTATCGGGAAGGTTGCTTTGGAGAAGTCGCCTTATCCGGAACGAAGTTTTGTGGCGCGGGCCGCCAAGCTTGACCTGCCGATATTTACCTCCTCACCGGGGGATTCGGGAGTAGGCATGGCACTGGCCCTTTTGAAACTCCACGGTGGTAAGGTCACGGTAGACCCTGACCTGGACGTCCTCCAGGCCTCGTCAATAGTCCATGGCAGTAAGAAAAACGGCGTGCTTACCCTGGGAGGTGGCTCACCGAAGAACTTCTATATGCAGACACAGCCCATGCTCGAGATGCTCCTCGGGAAACCGTGCAAGGGTCACGACTATTTTATACAGATAACTACCGATTCACCCCAGTGGGGCGGCCTCTCCGGGGCAACGCCGCAGGAAGCCATATCCTGGGGAAAGGTCCGAAAGGAAGAGACCAGGAACCATACCGTCGTATACTGTGATGCTACCATAGCGGCGCCCATCCTCATGACCTACGGCCTGGCCAAGGCAGGGAAGCGGCAGCCAAAGAGATTGTGCCAAAGATTCACAGAACTGGTTGCTGCTCTCAAGCGCGACGCAAAGCCTCTCTAAAGTCATCTTTTTTGGGTACATACGCCTTCATGTCCGGACCTGAATATGTTCCATACAACTTTGGGGCGTTGCCCGAAGAAAACTCCCAACTCGGAAAAAGCCGGTTAGTGATACTACCCGTGCCCTATGACTCCACCACAAGCTACCGTACCGGCACAAAGGACGGGCCTCAAGCCATCATAAACGCATCAAGACACATGGAACTATTTGACGAGGAACTCCTCTGTAACGTATCCGCACAGGGGATACACACGCTCCCTGAACTCATGCCGGACCACCGCGGCCCGGAACACATGATAAAAACGGTCGAGTTAGCGGCTGGCGAAATCTTGGACCAGGGCAAGATGCTGGCAACCCTTGGCGGCGAGCACAGTATCACCCTCGGACCGGTCCGCGCCTACAAGAAAATCTACCCAAAGCTATCGGTGCTTCAGATAGACGCCCATCTCGACCTGAGAAATTCCTACGCCGGTACAATATACAGCCACGCCAGCGTCATGCGCCGCGTGCATGAACTCGCCGACATTACCCAGGTAGGCATAAGAAGCTTCTCAGAGAAGGAGCACGGCTTCGTAACAGAAAAAGGTCTTAAGCCATTCTACCAGCGGGACATTAAACACAGAGAAGATTGGCCCGATGAGGTAATAGAGAGACTTTCTGAGGAGGTATACGTAACCATTGACCTGGACGGGTTCGACCCCGCTATCATGTCGTCCGTAGGGACCCCCGAACCCGGGGGACTGGGATGGTACGAGGTCCTTGGACTCCTGAGAAAACTATCGAAAAGGAAAAGGATAGTCGGCTTTGACGTTATGGAACTCCTCCCGGAGCCTGGCAACGTGGCGCCCGACTTCCTCGCCGCCAAACTGGTCTACAAATTAGCGGCCTATACATTGCGAGAGTTCTGAAAAAGTCTCCTGACATCGCATTGGTGTCATTCTAAGCGTAGCGAAGAATATATTAATACTGAAATGAGATTGCTTCGGGGCTTTGCCCCTCGCAATGACAGACCTTTCGTCATTGCGAGCGAAGCGAAGCAATCCAGCATTTATAGATTCTTCGGTCGCTTTGCTCCCTCAGAATGATCCGCCTAAGGCGGATGCAGGGTTTTTCAGAGGGCTCATTACTTACCAAATAAACAGGAGTAGGTCATGGAAGTGATACAGGGAGGCGTAACCGCACCGAGAGGATTCCTTGCCGGGGCTGCCCGCTGCGGCCTCAAGAAAGAGGGCTACGACTTGGGCATCATACTTTCCGAGCGCCCCGCACAGGCAGCCGCCATGTTCACCACCAATCAGATAGTGGCCGCCCCAATCGTGCTGAGCCGTGAGGCGGTAAAGAGGGGAGAGATGCGCGCCGTAGTTGTCAACAGCGGTAACGCCAACGCCTGTACCGGAGAAAAGGGTTACGAAAATGCCAGGACGATGGCGGAAGTCGCCGCAAGCTCGTTGGGTATATCTCCCGATGAGGTCTTCGTGGCCTCCACCGGCATAATCGGCGAACAACTGCCTATGGAAAAAATCGTCTCGGGAATAAAAGACGCCGCAAAGGACTTGTGGCCCGAAATCCAGAGCGGACACGCCTTCGCACAGGCGATCTCCACCACCGACACTTTCATAAAGGAAATCGCCGTAAAGACAAAGGCCGGAGGTCACGTAATCACCATCGGCGGGGCCGCTAAAGGGGCCGGCATGATAGCCCCCAATATGGCCACCATGCTCTGTTTTCTCACCACAGATTGTTTAGTCCCAAGCAAGGTGCTGGACAGATGCCTAAATCACTCGGTAGCCCGTTCTTTTAACCGAATCAGCGTGGACGGACATATGAGCACCAACGACGCGGTCCTCATCCTTGCCAACGGGGAGTCCGATGATCCGGTAATAGACGACGCTACCATGGCCCTCCCCATCTTTCAGGAGGCGCTGGACTACGTCACGGACCACCTTGCAAAGGCGATAATTAGGGACGGAGAAGGGGCAACCAAGTTCGTGGTGATAGAGGTAAGCGGTGCGCCAACGGAGACGTATGCACTACAGGTGGCCCGCGCCGTAGGGAACTCCCCGCTGGTCAAAACCGCCATAAATGGGGAAGACCCCAACTGGGGAAGGATTATATCGGCGGCCGGCGCGGCGGGCATTCCCCTTGACGAGAAAAGGCTAAAGCTATATATTGGGGACGTTCTTGTATTTGAAGGGGGAGTTTCTGCGGCCTCTGCGCGGGAGAAACTCCTGGAGGAGATGAAAAAGAAAGAGGTGTGTATCCGCCTCCATCTGGGACTCGGCAAATCAAAGACCGAGTTCTGGACATGCGACCTCTCCCACGAATACGTCACCATAAACGCCAAATACCGTACGTAAGCTATCTCTATGCAAAAATATACGACAGGAAAGAAGATGAAGACCATGAAGCCCGGCAGGTTATACCTGATAGTCTCCATTATAATACTGACTTCCCTCCTGCACACGGCCACTCCCAACGCCCAGGAGTTAAGGCTTGACGTCAAGGAGCATACCTTAAAGAACGGCCTGACACTGCTTATGCTGGAGCAGCACCGCAGCCCGACAGTCTCTCTGAGGATAGCCTTCAAGGTAGGCTCGGTAAACGAACGGCCGGGCATTACGGGCGCCTCGCATCTCTTTGAACACATGATGTTTAAGGGTACGAAACTATTTGGCACAAAGGACTGGGAGGCGGAAAAGCCTCTCCTGGTAAAAGAAGACGAGCTGGTCGAGGCAATATCAAAAACAACCGATGAAAACAGCCGCAAGGCCCTTGAGGCGGAGCTGGAGGACGTAAGAAAGAAGCAGAAGGAAATAACCAACACCGAAGAGTTTTGGGCCATCTACATGCAGAACGGGGCCACGGGGATAAACGCCTCCACGAGCGATGATATTACTAGGTACTACTGCGACACTCCCGCCAACAAGCTGCAACTGTGGGCCTTTATCGAAGCGGACAGGATGAAGAACCTGGTACTCCGTGAGTTCTATTCTGAAAAAGACGTGGTAATGGAAGAGAGGAGGATGCGCACCGAGACCAGTCCTTTCGGTCTCATGTTCGAGCAATTGAACGCAGCCGCCTTCACCGCACACCCCTACGGCTGGCCCGTCATAGGCTGGATGTCGGACATACAAAATATTACCAAGGAACAGACCGAAAACTATTTCACCCAATACTACGCCCCCAATAACTCAGTGGTCGTCGCGGTGGGAGACATAAACCCGCCGGAGGTGATTGAACTCGTAGAGAAGTATTTCAGCGACATACCCGCCCAGCCGCCCATTCCCGAGGTAAAGACGGTAGAACCGGAGCAAAAGGGAGAGCGCAGGATAGAGGTGGAGTACGATGCAAATCCGATGCTGGCCATCGCATATCATAAACCGGATATAATGCACTCTGACCAGTTTGTCTTCGAGGTCATACAGAACCTGCTGTCGGAGGGCAGGACGTCCCGTCTCTACGAATCGCTGATAGAAAAGAAGAGGATGGCGGTAATGGCCAGGAGTTATGCCGGAGGGTCTGAGTATCCGGACCTGTTCCTGGTCCTTGTCACTCCCCGCCACCCGCACACCACCGAACAGCTGGAGCAAGAGATATACAACGAACTCGAAAGGCTTAAGAACGAACCGCCCACGGAGTGGGAACTTCAGAAGATAAAGAACCAGCTGGAGGCCGATTTCATCCGCGGGCTAGAGTCTAACTCAGGACTTGCCGACGAGATAGGTTATTACGAGGCGGTAACCGGCGATTGGCGCTACATAAATATGGCCATTGAAAAGATAAAGGCCGTAACCGCAGAGGACGTTATGAGAGTGGCAAAAAAATATTTCACCAAAACGAACCGCACGGTGGGCACGTTAGTCAAGAAAAAGAAGGAAGGCGCCTAGAGATGAGAAGAAACGGCATCCGGAACGCATTAATCACGGTCCTGGTCTTATCGGTCGCCATCAGCGGCTACGTTTACGCCCAGCACGGCGGTATGCCGCAGAAGGGGGTTGCTCTTACAAAACCCCAGTCCAAGGGTGCGGAGATAGTCTCAAAATTCCAGTATAATCCGCTCAAGTGGACACCACCCAAGGTGGAACGCAGGGTGCTCCCGAACGGAATGGTGCTCTTTCTTTTGGAGGACCACGAGCTGCCTCTGGTAAATATAACGTCAGCCATCAGAACTGGCTCCATTTATGAACCCGCGGATAAGGCCGGCCTGGCGGCCCTTGTGGGACACGTAATGCGCTCGGGCGGCACGACAAACATGAGCGCCGAAGATATCAACAAAGAACTGGAGTTCATGGCAGCCTTTGTAGAGACGAGCATCGGCCGGGAGGAAGGCTCCGCCAGTCTATCCTCAATGACAAAAGACTTTGACAAGACTCTCAAGGTTTTTGCAGACATATTAATGCATCCCGCATTCCCGGAAGACAAGATACAAAAGAGAAAGGAAGAGGTTCTCGAAGCGATACGGAGAGAAAACGACAATCCCGACCAGATAGCGTTCAGGGAATTCCGCAGGCTTCTGTACGAACCACATCCTTATAACCGTAAGGTAGAGGGCTATGCAGACACTATTCCCAACATAACCAGGGAAGACATGGTCGCCTTTCATAAGAGGTACTTCCATCCTAATAACATGATTATGGGCATCTCCGGCGACTTTAACACGGCAGAGCTGATCAAGAAGCTCGAACAGGCCTTCGAGGGGTGGAAGAAAGAAGAGATAGACTTCCCGCACGTGCCGAAGGTGGGGGAGGAAATGACACTCTCCATAAACTACGTGGACAAGGACCTGGAGCAGTCCACCATCCTCCTCGGCAACATAGGGATTGAGAGGACAAATCCCGACTACTTTGCCGTCAAGATAATGAACTTCATCCTGGGCGAGGGCAGCTTTACGGCCAGGATACCGAAAAAGGTGCGGGACGAAGAAGGTCTCGCCTATTCCGTCTACAGTGCATTCCACACGCCGAGAGACCTCGGGTTTTTCTTTGTCTCCTGCCAGACCAAAGTTGGATCTACCGGGAGGGCAATAGAACTCATATTGGAAGAACTCCAGAAGATAAAACAAAGACCCGTGTCCGACGAAGAGCTTACGCTGGCAAAGGACACGTTTATTAACCAGTTCATCTTCCTCTTTACCACCAGCACCGCAATAGTAAGCCACATGGTAGACATTGAGTACGAAGGTCTGCCCCTCAACTACCTGGACACCTACGTGGCAAACATTACGGCCGTTACCGAAGAGGACGTGCTTAGAGTGGCCCAAGAATATCTTCACCCGGACAAGATAACGCTCCTGGTGGTCGGAAATGAAAAAAGGTTTGACCGTCCCCTAAACCACTTTGGAAACGTCAGCATAATAGAACTAAACGAGGCGAAAGAAGCGCCTCCACTTTAAGGATTGTTATGTGAAAGAGTTCACACACTCCGTCGCCGGTGAGAATCACTTCAAAGGCTATGGGTGGGTCGGTCTTGGCCTTATATTGACGGCCGAGGCGGCATTGTTCCTGCAGGGTGAAAACCCCTTTGCCAAGGCAATAAGCATATGGACTACCCCTATCTGCTGGTGGGGCTATATATTCTTTGTAGACGCCCTCATCTTCAGACTGAAGGGCAGTTCACTCATCAGCACGAGAAGGAATGAGTTTTTCCTGCAACTGCCCCTCTCGATAGGGTTCTGGCTGATTTTTGAGATATACAACCTACATCTTCAGAACTGGGAGTATCGGGGTCTCCCGGAAAATCCCATAATACGCAGTATAGGATTGGGGCTCTCCTTCGCCACCATAATGCCAGGGATGTTCCAGACAGCAGAACTTCTCATGACCCTTAAGATATTCCAGAGGTTTAAGATATCAAAACTCCAGGCAACAAACAGGATAATATACGGCGGCATGGTTCTGGGGTTCATCTTTTTGATGATACCGCTCCTGGTAAGCCAACATCTGGCCCGCTATCTCTTTGCGCTTGTGTGGACGGGTTTTGTGATGGTGCTGGACCCCATAGCATACTCCAGCGGCGGCGATGCACTGCTCAAAGACTTAGAGGAAGGGACCATGGAGAGGATCCTCTGCCTATTTGTAGCAGGCTATCTCTGCGGTTTCTTATGGGAGTTCTGGAATTACTGGGCCGCAGCAAAGTGGGTCTACCTGGCGCCTTTCACACCGACCATAAAGGTCTTTGAGATGCCTTTAGCGGGTTTTTTCGGCTTCGGACCATTTGCCTGGGAGTATTTTGCCATGTATAATTTTGTAAGGCTTTTTAGCGGGAACAATACAAATCGGTGCTAAAATCCTTGGAAGTACCGTAAAAAATTCAGGCTACAACGGTCCATTCTAAATTTACAATGAGGTATCTAAACTAAAGCAGGAGGAGGATAAGAAATGGTCGCTGATCTTGACCTTAAGGGCGCCAAAACAAGACATCTCCAGGCGGGAGACATCCTTTTCTATGAGGGGAGTCCGGCCGACGAGATGTACTTTCTAGAGCGCGGCACAATTACGATAACCAAACGGGTGCTGAGCAAGAGTATAAAATTGGGCGAGGTGAATGCCGGGGAGTTTATCAGCGAACGCGCCGTACTCTGTGAAAGTCTTCCCCGCTCCGCAACGGCCGAGGCGCACACCGATTGCGACATCATCGTTATAGACCAAAAGATGTGCAAGAAGTTCAACGAGACCATCCCCCCTTTCGTCCAAAAGATGATAAAGAGGATGACCACCCGGCTTTACCAGACAAACGAGATAGTCGTAAAAATGGCGCGTACACAGGAGATGATAAGAGACCTGGCCATGCGAATGCAGATGCTTGAAAACTCTGTGCTGCAGGGCATGGAACATCACGGAACACTTTAGTCATGCGTCGTAACAGGCTGATACCTCTCGTTGTCTTTCTGTTTTCGTACGCCTTCAATACAGAGGGTCTTTGCACCGAGGACCGCCAACCCCTCGCAAAATGGACATGCATCTTTTATCTGGCAGGCGACAACTTCCTCGATTGGTTCACCCGCCAAAACCTGGAAAGGATGAAACAAGTAGGCTCCAGCCATGACGTCCGGGTCATAGTGCTGTCGGACAGGACAGACAAGGGGGGCCACCTGTACGAGGTGAGAAAAGGTTATTTGGTTGACTTACCCATTGAGGCAGTCAAACCGGAGTGGAAGAATGAGGAGCTTAACACTGGCGACCCCGAAACTCTTTCCACATTCGCCTCATGGGCCGTTGAGAACCTGCCGGCTGAGAATTACTTCATCCTCCTGGGCGGCTACGGCGAGGGATGGATGGGGCTTCAGCACGACCTGGATAACGGCGAGGGTAAGGTAGATATACTCAGCATAGATGAGTTGGAAGAGGCCCTTACCGATATTACAAAAAGCATAAAGAAGACAAACGGCAAAGACTGCGTAGACATACTCGGACTGGACGCCTGCTATATGGGCATGGTCGAGGTCCTGTATCAGATAGGCGACAGGGCCAGATATGTAATCGTATCAGAAAATGAAGAGGCGCTTGACGGCTGGCCGTACGATAAAGTAATTGGGGCATTTGTCAAAGACCCCACCCGACCTGCCGGTGAGCTCGCATCTTCTGCCGTCGACGCATACATAGACCCCGTACAGAACGAAAAGGCCCCCAAGATAAATACCGTCTATACCGCATCACTTATTGATACGGAAGGCTTCAAAAAACTCATACCGCGGCTGGAGGCATTGGCGAATGAATTGAGAGATATATTACCCCTCGAGATAAAAAACATATTAGTCGTGGACCGGCTGACCAACACCTTTACAGTCAGCGCACACATAGCAGGCCGCTACGTCCCATACAGCGTTCACTACGACCTGGGAGAATTTCTTAAGGCGGTAACGTTTACCTTTAACAAACACCCTTCCGTGTGCACCACGGCGGAGGACGTCATGGAGGCCCTGGCCAAGGCGGTCGTAAAAGAAAGGCATCAGGACCTCGCCGACCGCAAGCTTTCACTCAGCGGCCTTACCATTTACTCGATGGGCGCCGAACTGGAGGCCTATAGTAAACTGCCGTTCTCCCAAAAGACCGGCTGGAACAAATTTGCAGAGGCCAAACTAAAGCCCCTGGAAAAGGCCATGGGGAAGAAAGAATAAAAGGCAGAGCAAGCTCTGCCACTACACAACTTTCAACAAGGTAAACTCCGTTGTCTATCGTGGTCTCCAGATTTTTTCTGGTAAACAACGACCTTTATGGTCGTTGTTTTAGAAACCGTGTCTGAGGCAGATGCATCTCTTACGCATCTTAGTAGCGTCTGGTCTCCGTACCAGACGCCCGCTCTAGCGATACGTCCGATGCGGAGATCGGACGCTACAGAAGAGTTATGCAGGGGTGCTGCAGGGCTTAAGCCCTGCAGCACCCACTACAAGACTCAACAAAACAATGTAGTGGCAGAGCTTGCTCTGCATAAATTCATCATCAAGTCGAGCAATCTCGACCGCTACGTAATTTTCAACGGAATGAAACTTCGTTGTCTACCTTAATACAGCCCCCAGTGCACTGCCGAGTCTTTCTTCCACCAGCTTGTGCATCTCGTTGGCCTCCTCGCCCCTCAGCGTCCTGTCGGGCGCACGGAAGTAGAGCCTAAAGGCAAGACTCTTTTTGCCGGACGGAATCTGCTTGCCTCGATAGAGGTCGAAAAACTCCACGGACTCCAAATATTGTAGCCCCGACTCCGCTATGCACTTCTCAATATCAGCCCAACTCACCTGCTCATCAACCACTACGGCCATGTCCCTTACGGCAGACGGATAGAGGGGCAGTTTCCTAAAGGCGGTTGTGAGGTCGGCCCTCTCCACGACGGCGTCAAAATCTATCTCCGCCAGAATTGGAGCGGAATTCAGGTCGAACTCCGCCACAATCTCTTTCTTTAGCTCTCCCAGCACCCCCAGCAACTTTCCATCCAGCTCAACCCGGCAGGACATTTTCTGATCGAAGGATTCGCCAGAGTACCCCTGCCACTGTTGGTGTCCACTTAACCCAAGGGCGGAGAACATACCCTCCACTATGCCCTTAAGGGCATAAAATGCCCTCTCGGGTATCACACCCTCTTCTTCCCAAAGCAGACAGAGACTGGTCTTCTCATCGGGCAGCTTTTCAGGGCCTGCTGTCGGGAGGTAGATACGCGAGAGCTCGAAGACCTTGACCCAGGGCACGTCTCGGTCCTGGTTGTGTTTCTTTACCTTAAGGAGATTACCCATAAGCGTCTGCCTTAAACGATCTTCTCCTTTTCGTATTGGATTTCGTATGGTAAGCGCCTGGGCATTGGAAAATGCGCCGAATCTCTGGTGCTGTGTGTCATCCACAATGCTGTAGGTTATTACCTCAGTAAGACCCCACCCTACCAATATCTCACGGGCCTTCCCTTCCACCTGTTCATACCTGCCTCTCGGCCTTACCTGGATGCTCAGACGGGTATCTGTGGGGATGTTATTGTAGCCGTATATGCGTGCGACCTCTTCTATAAGGTCTATCTCCCTGGAGACGTCGCCGCGAAAGCCGGGCACGGTCACGCTAAACCCTTCTTTACCGGCGGCCTTGACCTCAAACCCCAGCCGGGACAGTATGTCCTTCGCCGTGGCAGGCTCTATCTGTGCACCCAGCACGGCGTTAAGTCGCGACATTGTCAGGGTAACTACATGCTTTTTAATCTTACCGGAACCAATGTCAATTACGTCTCGCGCCACCTCGCCGCCCGCCAGCTCTTGTATCAACCGTGCGGCCCTCCTCGACGCCCAGTCCACACCCTCGGGGTCAACCCCCCTCTCGAAGCGATACGAAGAGTCCGTGGACAGCGTAAACCTCTTCGCCGCACGCCTTACCGTAGAGGGCATAAACCTGGCCGATTCCAGCAGGATGTTTTTGGTCGCCTCGGTCACCTCCGTATCAACACCGCCCATAACGCCTGCAATGGCAACGGGTCTGACGCCGTCGGCAATGACCAGGGTCTCCGGCGTAAGGTCGCACCTTGTACCGTCAATGGTCTTAATCGCCTCCCCCTTAACTGCGCGTCTTACCACAATCTTCTTGTCCGTTAATTTATCCATGTCAAACGCGTGGAGGGGCTGACCTGATTCAAGCAGTACAAAGTTGGTGATATCCACAACGTTGTTTATCGGCCTAAGTCCTACTGCCTCGAGGTGTTTTTGCAGCCATGAAGGCGAGGGGCCTATCTTAACCCCACGGATTACACGCGCCGTGTAATGTGGGCACAGTTCAGAATCCTCCACATGGATTTTAAAATCTACGGGTGCCTTACCTGCCTTGTAGTCCACCTCCGGAAGGCGCAGCTTGCTGCGGGTTATGGCGGCCACCTCCCTTGCGATACCGAGGACACCCAGACAATCCGGCCTGTTTGAGGTCACCTCGACGTCCAGGCAGTAATCATCCTGCAGGGGATTAACTTCCTCCACAACGAATCCGGCGTCCGTAAGGGTGTCGGCAAGCTCTTGTGCGGAGAGGTCAAAATCGCAGTATTCCTTTAGCCAGCAATAGCTTACTTTCATAATCCTTGAGGGTTAATTTTAAAGGGGCGCGGCGTGCCCCTACCAAATTGCAAATTAGCATGTAGGGTGCGTCTTGACGCACCAAATTATTCTAGATTTATCAGGTAGACAATAAAGCCTACCTTCGTTGACGGCAGCAAACATCAACGACCGTAAAGATCGTTGTCTACCAATGCCACATGAAAGGAGCAACTGCAAAGAGATGATACCATGTCACGTCAAAGTAGATTGCGGATTGATCAAAATTGTGACAAAAAGCGCATGTCGTTCTCAAAAAACAGCCTTATATCGTCTATGCCGTACTTGAGCATGGCTATTCTTTCAACACCCATCCCAAACGCAAAGCCGGTATATTTCTCTGCATCATAGCCCACCGCCTTGAAGACATTTGGGTCCACCATCCCTGCCCCAAGTATCTCCATCCATCCTGAGCCGCACGTGCTGCAGCCCTTCCCCTTACAGAGAGAACACGAAATCTCCACCTCCGCCGATGGCTCCGTAAAGGGGAAGAAGGACGGTCTGAAGCGCATCCGCGTGTCAGGGCCAAAGTACGCCTGGGCGAACAGCGCCAATACACCCTTCAGGTGCCCGAAGGTAACGCCCTCTTCCACCATCAGGCCCTCTATCTGGTGGAACATGAAGGAATGTGTGGCATCCACTGTATCGGGTCTGAAGACCTTGCCGGGGGCAATTATGCGTATGGGAGGCCGTTGCTTCTCCATTATCCTAATCTGTACGGTTGACGTCTGGCTCCTCAGAAGGACGTCATCTTTGAGATAGAAGGTATCAAAATCATCCCTGGAAGGGTGGTCGAGAGGTATATTGAGCGCTTCAAAGTTGTAGAACTCAAGCTCGACCTCCGGCCCAAAGGCCACCTGAAAGCCCATGTCCGCAAAGATATCCTTTATGTCCTCTATGGTCTGTATCAGGGGATGCTTATGACCCAGGGGAGGCCGCCTGCCCGGAAGCGTCACGTCCTGGACAGGGCCCACCGCCTTGGGACGTTGCATATCCAATAATGCGGTTTTTGCCCCTTCATACCTGCTCGTTATATCCTTTTTCAGTTCATTAAGAAGGCGCCCCATCTCGGGTCTCTGTTCGGCGGGCAGGGACGGGATTTTTGCAAGGAGTTCACTCAGAATCCCCTTTCTCCCCAGATATTTTACGCGGAGGGTCTCAAGCTCATCCGGCGAGCCGATGCGGCGCAACTCGTCTTCCGCCTCCGCCTTTATTCCTTGAAGTTCCGCTTTCATAATAATATTTAACTGGAATTTGTGGGGGAAAAACTCTGCAAATCTAAGGGAATAAAGAAATTATGCCAAAGCGAAATAATATCATAACACACACGATTGTCAAGGAAACTCACTTACACTTGGGAGCAGACTAAAAATGTGGTAATTAGGTAATCGAGTTGGCGTGCATTGAGAACAAAGGGTTTGAGAGGGATGGATAAAGTCTCGGTGGGGACAAGCAATGTCTAACGCATATTTGACAGCGCTTTATAGTTTAATTACTAGAATTCAAGCCCTTTTTTCGTAGAAACCTCAGGCAGGCATCAACCACATCGGCATCGTAAAGGACACCTTTGCCACTTGAGATTTCCTCAATGGCCTTGTCTACACTAAGGACCGGCCTGTGCGGACGGCGAGATGTTATAGCATCTACAACCTCAGCTACGCCTAATATTCGCGCCTCTACCAGAATCTCTTCGCCAGAAATTCCTAAAGGATATCCGTAGCCATTCATCCTTTCGTGATGTTGGAACACGATTCTAGCAACCGGCCACGGGAATTCTATCTTTTTCAGCAAATGGTAACCGAACCAGGGATGATGTTCAATTACACTAAGTTCAGTCCCAACTAACGGGACCGGCCTGAGGAAAAGATCGGAAGGTATATACACGCTGCCGATATCATGAGCGAGACTGGCTAGGCGGCATCCTTCGATCTTCTCCTCCGAAAGACCCATTTCACCGGCGATAGCGCAGGCAAGTTTTGCCACACGCTGGTGATGGCCGTGAATGTAAGGATCCCTCGCTTCGGCCATCAAAGCCATTACCAGGAGAGCTTTCTCTATATCTCTCTGCCACTTCCCCCGGGCCTGTTTAAGTTCTTGATTTCTATTCGCTAGTTCCGCAGCGTGCTCGGCCACACGATGTTCCAATGTCTCAGCCAGTGCTATCAGATCTTCCACCGCCCGGCCGAACTCTAACCTTAAGGGCGTTCTTTTGGTAATCCGCTGGTGCAGTAATTTTAATCCCTTAACAAGCTGCCCTTTTAGTCCTTCTTTGTCTACCATCTTATTCCATACCTGATACAGCGTTGGTCAACAATTTAAAGGCACGCGGCATCCTCTTTTACCGGGAAGGATATTGCAGGAAATAAAGTGTCTACGGTAAGACGAATGCCGTGCTATATTTTCTTGTTAAAGAGGACGCTTGTACAAACTACTTCTGTATATTCACAGTGTTAGTTTGATATACAAGCGACACGTTGTGAATTGCTATTATGAGGAAACAAACGGGGACCTTAGTCGGTTTCCAGATGCCCCAACTTTTATCCGAAAAAATAATATTCCTTTTCCCTTCCATAGTCAACCTAAAAATAGCTTCCTTCTGCCAAAGAGAAATGCAAATACCGACACCCTTTACGGGGAATATGCCTTACGAGACCTCTGGGAAAGTGTGCTTTACAGGGTTCAAGCCAAGTTTTACCCTCCCCCTATTCCCCTCAATCGAGGGGGAAAATTAAAGGTGCTAACAGACTTTTTCAGATGGTTCCTTATGTTAGTATTCTGCCGATACTTAGGCTATTATTCCCTTTTTTGTACATAATATATACCCTGACACAGAAATCGTTTACAATCTTTTTAATTGCTTGACACTTCTTTAACGAAGGGGCTAAGATTAAGCTTAATTCAGACCGAAACCTCTGAAAACCCACATCCACCGAAGGCGGGTCGTTCTGAGGAAACGAAGCGGCAGACAACGAAATTTATTTCGTTGAATCAATCCGCCTGAGGCGGATAAAGGTCGTTGTCTACCAGATTCTTCTCCACCTTAGGCGGAG
>MHZB01000084.1:0-16793 GCA_001828605.1 Planctomycetes bacterium RIFCSPLOWO2_12_FULL_50_35
ATTCTGAGTCCGCCGAAGGCCGGCGAAGAGTCCCCTGTTTTTCTTAGATTCTTCGCTTCGCTCAGAATGACGATATAATATCAGAGAACTTTTTTAGGGGTCTCAAGATGATAGCAAACGACATTTCTCATTGTCAAGGATGTATTTTCATTTTACTCTATATACCCCACGTATACCCCAAATATGCTTGCAAAAAGTTACTCATAATGTTATTTTCGAAAAAGTATTACGTAAGAATTTCAGATAAAGTAAGAAGGGACGATATGCCTACCATTAGTATTTCAAAGGAGATAGAAACAAACGGCTACGCAGACTGCCGCAACATTACCTCGGATGTGCAGGAGGCGGTAAAGACCTCTGGTATAACCTCAGGCATAGTAACGGTTTTCATACCTGGTTCAACGGCGGGCGTAACGACAATAGAGTTCGAAGAGGGGGTGGTCAACGACCTCTCGGTCGCCCTAGAAAGACTCATCCCAAAGGACATAAATTACAAACATAATGAACGCTGGCACGACGGGAATGGTTTCTCGCACGTCAGGGCCGCCTTTGTAGGCCCATCCCTTACCGTGCCTTTCATGGAGGGAAGGCTTCAACTGGGCACATGGCAGCAGATAGTGCTGCTCGACTTTGATAACCGGAAGCGTTTGCGCCGCTATCTTATAAGCATTATGGGGGAGAAATAATTAGAATCATCGTAAAAGTGAGAGCCGGGCGCTATAACGGTGAGATTAGGTGCTGATGACGTATTCCCAAAATCCAAATAATTAAAGCACTACCCTTCCACCCGACAATAACGCTGCAACAAGAGGCTTTAGTGTTCGGTTACCAACGGCTATTACCTGCCTGCTCTAGTGTGCATGCCATCTGGGTATGTGAAGGTGCAGCCTCTCGCCCGTTACGTGCCAGAGGTCTAAAGCGGCCTTCTTTATCCAGTGCCCAAAGAAGTATGCACAGATTGCCAGACAAAGCAGTATGGTAAATATCATTATGGATAAAGCGGTAAACATAGCTTACCTCCTTTATGGACCTGGCATACTGCTCATGCGCTGCTAAAAACCAAAGTTGAACTTTTCTTTTATCCCGTGACCGTGCCCGTGACTGCCTGTGATGGAGGGGAGGTACCTCAAAATCCTTAATAACAGCGCAATATTTGGGGGTACCCTTCTCCATCCCTGCTCCCAAGATTGCACAGCTCTTATGCTTACGCCAAGTTCTCCCGCTAACCCAGCCTGCGAGTGTCCCAACCTGTGGCGTATTTGTCTCAGTTCTTCAGCAGACATGGAACGCTTTAGACACAGAAGTATCAGTGCCTTTTTGAGGAGCCACCTGCACAGAAAATACGCAAGGATGCCGATACTAAACAGCGTCACAAACACGGTCATAAATATTGCCGTTCCCATCTCTTTCCCCCTCAAAACTATTATATCACAATTGTGATAGGGTCTCCAGGGAAACCAGGGACTCGTAGTCTTTCAAAGACCCCCAAGAGCACTTGCGGACAGACCTAAAGGTCTGTCCCTACGTTGTGATTTTAAATTTCTTCCGTAGGTATGTCTCACTAGAGTATTTTCTATCTTTTCGTAGTTGCCTAATTTAGCGTAAGAGTTACGAACTCAATCAGAGCAAAAACCCTTCAACTCCGTCTTCAATATTATCCTCTTCCAATCGTCCCTGAATACAGGCCAGCCAACAACGCTTACCTCGTCATCCTGGAGTTTTACCTGTTCCATACTGTCACTGACAGCTTTAATGCACGCCATCTCCAGAGGATGTATTTGTGCCACACGTCTCGGGTAGGAGCTCTTTCTTTTATAAAGCTTCCCATTATCAAAGATGGTTATTATAAGGGGTTTAACATCCAACATGCGGTATGAAATTACCTCGTGGCTGACCGTGGAATAGCGCCTCTTCAGCGTTGGCAGATCAAACTCCAGGGACTCGGCATCCTCCTTAAACCATTTTCTGGGCAGGAGCAGCGAGACGGCCATCAGGTTGCTTGCATCTTCAATAAAACTCTGTTCGACCCTGCCTGCAAGCAATACTTCGCCTATCTCATGGGCTATAGTAAAATGTTTCCTTTCCGACTTTTCAGGATTCTTGCTGCCAACCGCAATGGTCTCTATGCCCCATCTTCTTCTACTGTAGCCTCTGGTGCCAAGGTTCGGGTCTATATGTACAGAGAGGTTCAGTTTCTCGGCCAGGACAAAGGCATCTACGGGAGGACCTTTGACGTTAAGTCTTTCGAGCAGCGCCCACGCCTCGTCTTCTACCATCTTGGCTATTTCACGCCATTCCGTCAGCTCAAGCATGGGTTAAGAACTCGCACGGCTATAAGCGGTACGCGACAGGTACCGGTCTCACTGACTTTTTTCGATTGAATTAAGGATGGACAACAGAAGCGCCCGATTGGGCCCTACCAGAATACGCCTGCACTTATCCAGGGCATCGTTTTCCTCTACATGCCTGTTAATCCAATACTCCGGGTCTGCAGGGGAGCCGCCATAACCTCTTATAGTGGAAAGCTCCTCAATGTCCTTTTGAGAAAAACCCCGCAGCTTGTCAGGGTTTGACTGGAAGTACCTCCGGAAATCTTCTGTAAGAGGTGAAAGATCGATGGGCTCACCACTTTGGGTCGTCAGCTTCCTGGGCTTGGTATATGCAGCGCGGTCAAGAGGTCCGGGGGGATAGCCCTTACTGTCATCCAGCAAGTAATCCACCGTTACGCCAAAGGCCCTGGCTATCCTGATAGCCGCCTCACCCTTCGGCTTTCTGTTCAACTTTTCATAGGCCTGGTAGGTAGAGATGGGTATTTCAGATTGACGTGCAGCCTCAGACCTGTTCCAGCCCTTTTCAGCCCTAAGGTGCCGCAGTTTTTCCGTTATCGAGATTACCATAATCAATATAACTCCCAATAATCCATGACATCATTCCCGTGTGTCGGTAATTAATTTTCTCTATACAATCTTATCCTTTTGCCGTTTTTGATGTTTTTTATTATATTATCATTTACGTCTTAACCTCAATAAAAATCACAGCTTACTGACATATTCTTTGTCTTAAACACTCATTTTTGTCTGTAATATTTACCTGTTGGACAGGAATATTGAGCATTTAGTGTAAATATTGCTTATCCATGTATCATTACAAAAAGGAAACCTTGCGAACGTATATAGTTTGAATCCTCAGCAGAACCATACTTTCTGAAGTCCAGTCCGCCTCAGGCGGATGTTGTTGGTAAATTCCCCATTGGCACAGTCAACGGACTCCAAGATTTATCATTTTCCGGAAGTCTCAATTTGCTCTCTTTAAATACCCTTTCAGATATTTGCCTGTATAGGAATCCTTCAGCCGAGCAATCTTCTCTGGGGTACCCACACCTACAATATAACCCCCGCGCTCTCCGCCTTCAGGGCCAAGGTCTATAACGTAGTCGGCACATTTTATAACATCGAGATTGTGTTCTATTACAATTACCGAATGTCCTTCCATAATCAACCTCTGGAAACAGTCGAGCAGCTTTTTTATGTCGTCGAAGTGCAGCCCGGTAGTGGGCTCGTCAAAAAGAAACAATATATCCTCGCACCCTCTTTGTGCCAAAAAGCTGGCCAGCTTTAGTCTCTGAGCCTCTCCACCCGACAGCGTGGTTGCAGGCTGGCCCAGTCGAAGGTATCCCAAACCGGTATCCTCAAGACAGCGCAGGGCATTTATTATTGCAGAGAAGTCCTCAAAGAATTCCTTGGCCTCCTCAACCGTCATCTCGAGAACCTCATGGATGTTCTTGTGCCTGTACCTTATATCCAGTACGTCTCTTCGGAACCGTCTGCCTCGGCATTTTTCACAAGTAACGAAAATATCGGCAAGAAACTGCATGTCTACCCTGCGATACCCCTCTCCCTGACAGCTTTCACACCTGCCGCTGGCTACGTTAAAGGAAAAGGCGCTCTGGGTTAAATTCCTTATCCTCGCCTCTCTCGTCGAGGCAAATAGTCTCCGTATCTCGTCAAACGCCTTCAGATACGTAATTGGGTTTGACCTGGGTGTCCGCCCTATCGGCGACTGGTCTACCAACATCACATCACGAACATTATTCACGCCCGTAACAGCCTGGTGCTTTCCCACCGTTCCGCGGTATCCGCCCAACCTCTTCTTTAAGGCAGGATACAGGGTGTCCTCTATCAGCGTACTCTTCCCCGAACCTGACACACCCGTCACACAGACAAACATACCCAGAGGAAAGGCTGCGTCTATATTTTTCAAGTTGTTCTGGCACGCACCCTTCAGGACTATTTCCCTGCCGGTTGGTTTCCTCCTGGCGTGGCGTATTTCAATGACTCTTCCACCCAACAGATATTCGCCGGTAAGCGAGCCGTTTTTATTCTTTGCAAGCCCCTCGATTGTGCCTTGATATACGATGCGCCCGCCCCTCTCTCCGGCCCCCGGGCCAAGGTCTATAAGCTGGTCAGCCGAGCTTATGATGTCCCTGTCATGCTCCACGGTCACTATAGTGTTGCCCAGGTCTCTAAGGCGTTTAAGTGTTGTTATAAGTCTCTCGGTATCCCTCGGATGAAGGCCGACACTCGGTTCGTCCAGTATATACAACACGTTAACAAGGGAAGAACCCAGGGATGTGGCTATGTTTACCCTCTGCGCCTCACCACCCGAGAGTGTCCTCGTAAGTCGGTCGAGTGTAAGGTACCCAAGACCTATCCTTACCATATAGTCAAGTCTCTCTTTTATCTCGTGCAAAACCAGTCTCGCCGCCTCCTCCTCATAACCGTTGAGTCTGACATCCTGAAAGAAGTTGCGGGACTGCTCCACAGTCATGGCGCATACGTCGCCTATGGTGGCGCCATTTATCTTTATGTTGAGGGCCTTGCGGTTCAGTCTCTTCCCGTTACATTCGGTGCAAGTGACGTAGCCCCTATATTTACTGAGAAAAACCCTGACGTGCATCTTATATTTCTTGTGCTCAAGCCACTCGAAGAATTCTCGGACGCCGCAGAAATCCTGCGTACCCTCCATGATAAGTTCCACTTGTTTAGCGGTCAGCTTATGAAATGGGACGTCAAGCGGTATGCCGTAAGCGGGGGCTGCGTCTTTCAATTCTTCATATAAGTGGCCGTAGGCAGGGGTACTCCAGGGCTGTATGACTCCTTCACGAAGCGTCTTTCTCTTGTCCGGCACGACAAGGTCCGTGTCTATCTCAATCGTATTGCCGAACCCCTGGCACTTGGGACATGCCCCGATGGGGCTGTTAAAAGAGAAAAGGTTGGGTGTAGATTTAGGGTATTCAATCCCACAGTAACCGCAATAAAAACGGTTGCTGAACCTCAGTTCTTGCTTTGTGTCTAAAATTAGTATCCTAAGGTGACCGGCACCAAGTCGGAAAGCTGTCTCCAGGGCATCGGCCAGCCGCTCCCTTATCTCCGGTTTTACCACCAATCTATCCACCACTCCTTGCACGTCTCCGGCGCGGTGAAAATCAAACCCCGGCTCCTCCGTCAAGTCAACCAATCGTCCCTCCGACCAGAGCCTCACCAGACCTTGTTCCTTGAGAATGGCTATCTGACTCTCGCTAGACAGCCTGGGGCTGACGGTAATTGGAAAGACAACCAGAAACCGGATGCCCTGGTCGAGCGCCAAAACCTCTTTTACAATTCGTTCAACCGAGCTGCTCTCCACCGGACGGCCGCAGCCCTCGCAGTACGTCTTGCCAATGCGGGCGAAGAGGAGCCTGAGGTAGTCGTTTAACTCCGTGGCGGTACCAACCGTGCTTCGCCGACTCTTTACCGGATTTTTCTGCTGTATCGCTATGGCGGGCGGGATGCCGTCTATGTGATCAACGTCGGGCTTGTCCATCCTGTCGAGAAACTGCCTGGCGTAGGTAGAAAACGTCTCCACATAGCGCCGCTGCCCCTCTGCAAACAGGGTGTCAAATACCAGACTGGACTTGCCGGAGCCTGAAACGCCTGAGACCACCACCAGCTTCCCCAAGGGTATTTCCACATCTATGTTCTTCAGATTGTGCACACGTATCCCCCGCGCCGTTATGGATTTTCTTTTGTGGTCAGGTCTGAATAATTTCAAAGGCGTGTCCAGATTAAGCTTATTCATCGGAGGTTCTTGTTCAAAAACCGTTTCTTGTCATTCTAAATCAACGTATGGGAGGTAAGTTTGTAAAGAAAAACTCTGCAAAAGTCGGTCTGTCGGACATTGCCATCCTGGGCGAAAGTGTGTAACGTGGCAGCTTGTCCGCCAAAGGCGTCATGCCGTAGGCAGATCTCCGCCAAAGGCGGATCTGCCTCTGGTACGACTGCCACGACTACGTGCGAGCAAGCTCGCACGCTACATTATGGATTCTTCGGTCGTTTCACTCCTCAGAATGACAATTATTATACAGAGTTTTTCAGAACTCCCTATTTACCAATAAACGCGATTTATCGCACCCATTTGCGTAGGGACAGCCCTCGTGGCTGTCCGTTGCGGACAGGGACAAGCCCTGTCCCTACGATAAATCAAGCCCCTACAAAGGGAGGCTCTCTATTTACCAATAAACGCCGTCTCTCCCCCTATCTGCATCTGGTAGAGCCTCCAGTACTCACCCTTCTTTTGCACCAGTTCGTCGTGCGTGCCCGTCTCAACTATACGTCCCCCCTTGAGCACCGCTATCTTGTCGCAATATCTCACCGTAGACAGGCGGTGTGCGACCACGAAGCTGGTCTTTCCCTTCATAAGATTACTAAGGGCATCCTGGACAATCTTTTCTGATTCAGAGTCAAGGGCGCTTGTAGCCTCATCCAGTATAAGGATGGGCGCGTCCTTGAGTATCGCCCTGGCTATGGCGATGCGCTGGCGCTGTCCCCCGGAGAGTCTCACTCCCAGTTCACCGACCTCCGTATCGTAGCCCTTTGGCAGGCTGCCGACGAAGTCATGTATATATGCAGCCTTCGCCGCCGCCTCCACCTCCGCCGGGCTTGCGTTTCTCTTCCCGTAGCGAATGTTCTCCGCAATACTCTTATTGAATAAAAAGGTCTGCTGTGTAACGATAGCTATGTTATTGAGCAGTGAATCACTCTTTATGTGGCGTACGTCCTGGCCGTCAATCTCCACAGTACCGCGGCTGGGTTCGTAGAAACGGGGTATAAGATTTAAGAGCGTGCTCTTGCCCGATCCACTCTCTCCCGCGATGGCCACGACCTGGCCCTTATTCACGGTAAGGTTTACATTGGAAATCACTTTATCGGTGTTTTCATTGTTGTATGAGAAGTCCACGTTTTTGAAGGCAACTTCTCTTTCTACATCCTTAAGCTCTACGGCCTGCGGGAGGTCCTTTATCTGCGGTTCGTGGTCAAGCAGCTCGAATATACGTCCAGCCCCGGCCAAGGCCTCCTGCAGCCTGTTGTAGCTCCTTGAGAGGAGCTTGGTAGACCTGAAGGTGAGTGTACTTGCGGCTATAAACCCCCCAACCTCTCCCAGCCGCACGTTGCCGGTGCTTATTACGTAACCACCTATTATCATTGTGAGGCCAAGCCCTACGGCATACATCGCCTCATTGGTACTTTCATTTAATATGGTAGCCTTATTGACCTTCATCCTCTTGCGGAAGAATTCCTCATTAATCCTGCGGAATTCGCGGCTCTCTTCATGTTCCATCTTGTAGGCCTTTACTATGCGGATACCTGCCAGCATCTCTCTCAACGCCTCGGTAAGCTGGGCCATACGCTCCAAGGTGGCCTCGCCATGCTTCCTCACCTTCTTGCCAAAGATGATTATGGGCAGGAAAAAGAAGGGCAGGGCTATTATGGTCAATAGAAACAATTTCCAGCTAAAGTATAAGGCCAGGCCGAGGCCGCACAGAAATCGCATAGGCTGAAGCACCACGTCTCCAAAAAGCACTATAAGACCCCACTGCGTCACCTGGAGGTCGTTTATCAGCCTGGACATAAGGTCCCCGCTCTTCCTATCGTCAAAGAAGCTTAGTGATTGAGGGAGGAGCCTCTCGCATAGACGGTTACTTATATCAACGTACACCCTCCATATTATGAAATGCTTCAAATAGTTTTGGAAGTAATTGGTTACGAATATTATGGGGGCAAGGATAATGGCCAGGATGCCTATATTGGTATAAGAGCTGGTCATCGTATTCACCCAGGCCTTCAATTCCTTGACTTGCGCAGCGTCTAGAAGGCCCTTTTTCAGCTCGCCTTTCCAGTTTCTGGTGGAGGTGACTTCCACCCCGGTCTGTACATCTCCTGCCATGGGTGACGCTAGGTGCGCCTCTTTCTCAGAAAACCTGTCAAGAACGGGTTTTATAAGGGCCAGTTGCGCGCCGGCAGCCATGGTATAAAGTACCATAAACACCAGAGCAAGGATGCCGGTCTTCCAGTAAGGCCTTGCGAAAGAGAAGAGCCTGAGACACTCCCGGCCCATAGCTTCGTATGATATGTGGGGCATTCTTGATCCCTGTAGCGCCGATTCTTCTTCATGGGCGCCGTGTATCTTACCAAGTAGGGTTAGCCAATTACTCTGCTTAGAGTGAGAGTAATCGGTGATACTATAGACTTTAACTGTAATTGTCAATATGGTAAGACCTTTCTGCGGGCGTGCAGGAACACACCTTACAATCATGGCATTAGAGATGATCGAGACCCCTGAAAACTGCACAACGATGTCACCCTGAGAGGGCAAGGCGACCAAATAATCTTAAACTACTGGATTATTCGCATCGCTCAAGATGACACCTTGTCACTGAAAGGCTTTTTGCAGAGGTCTCGATTATTTCAGGAAGGGCCTTCCATCAGTCTGTCAGCGTTGAGCTATCATAGTAGAATCGTACCCATTCCTCGCCCATATATGCTCAAATTAATACATTTATATCATAAAAGATAAGATTGTCAAATATATATTTATTATATAGGGAATATTGCAACTGCGTTCATTGACAGAAGTTGTTGATAATAGTAACTTTATCCCAATGAATGCGGGCACAAAAATCTTTCATCTTCGCCGTGATAGGAATTGGAATCAGAAGCAACTGGGCCAAAAACTGGGGATTCTGGCAAATCAGGTCTCTCGCATCGAAAGGGGTCACAGGGTCCCATCCGCCACGATGTTAGAAAAACTGGTCCTTGTCTTCGGAGTTACGAGGGATTACCTATTAGATGACGGCAAGGATTATTTCCCACCCAGAAATGGCGATATAATCAGTCCGCAACCTTATAAGGACACGGGCACTGCACTGCCTACAAAAACCGTCCCACTGCCATATTCTGAACAAATACTCTCAGGCGATCTCGCACATACCGTGCACGAAGACCTTGGTGAATATCATGTCTTGCGGCATCTCTGGAGGCCGAACAGATACGTTTTGAGAGTCGAGAGTGACAGTATGTACCCCAACCTAAGGAAGGGAGACCTAATCCTCGTAGAGAACGTCAGCGAGGGCAAACCTACCGATTATTCAGGAAAGATATGCACCGTACTGCTCAACGGGGAAAATACCATAAAGAGGGTCGTTGTGAATGCCAGTGGCGAGATACAGCTTAAACCAGATAATCCCTACGCTCCCAGTATCACGGTGACACCTTCGGACAAGCTGACAATCCAAGGCTGGGTGGTAGCCCTGGTAGAGAGGAAAAACCCCTAAGTCAAGTAAGGAATAATTCCAGCGAAAAACTCCTCCAGTAATCCAGGGTTAAGAAGAAAACGGGTTGGCTATGTCCTTTATTCCGAACACCCGCGCCAACTTTTGTATCCTCGTCTGGCTTCCCACCGTTATAATCACCTCGCCAACCTTGCTCTGGAGCGATATATTTTCAGACTCCCCTTCGCTTAGGACGACCTCAAAACTGGGGGACCACTCGTAATCATCCGACGGCGGTCTAAAACCGCTGCTAAGGGCCCTTGCTAAATCAGAACTTCCCGGCACCAAAAAAGTCACAACAACCTTGCCGGTAGTAACGTCCCTCTGTGCGTATGCCGATACCCCCGGTTTGATGGCAATTTCAAACTCAGAAACAAGGCGGGGTACATCGCCAAGTGTCACGGGTTTGCCTTCAAAAAAGACCCAGCACTTTGTCGCCCTCAACACACGCTGCGCCTCTTGACTCCCATCCCACTCGTAGTGGACCCTATACGTCAACTTCCCACCATCCCTTGTCACAGGAATGACATCATCTATCGGCACATCAGGATTAGCCCACAACATGGACTTAACATTATCTACATCTTCCACAGGAAAAAGCCAATGTCTTCTGGAATGATGCTCTTCGATGTAATAAAATGTAGGCATACCCAATTTGGCCCGAATCTCTTCTTTGGTAGCACCCAGAGTCCCTCCGGGAAGTGTTTCCGCGGCGGAAAGAGTATTTACACCTGAAAACGATGCGACGGCTAGAAACAAGATAAAAAAACACAACAACTTAAGCTTCATCCTAAACCCTCCTCTTAGATGTAAAGAAAAAATATAACATATTCTTCTTCACACTGTCAAATGGACTCCTTACAACATTGACACAAAATTTCTGCTAACCCCATAATGGCAAACAGACAGGGCCGGCATACTATGAGATTTATTGGATTGGACCTGGCATGGTCCGTAAGGAATACTTCCGCGGTCTCTGTACTCGAGACTTCCGGTGCCGCCGGGGCAGCGTTGATACACTACCAGGAAAAACTGCATTCGGACAAAGAAATTATTGAATATATCGCCTCTGCGGCCTCTGGATCAAAAGGTGTCTGCGTCGCCGTTGATGCGCCGCTAATTGTGAAAAATAAGACAGGTGCAAGACCCGTAGATAGGGAAATTACCAGCAGATTTGTCAGATACGGCGCCGGGGCACATCCCTGCAACAGGGCAAAATTTCCCCAGGGGGTACGGGGTGAAAGATTGGTAAAGGAACTCTGCAAATCCAAATACGGATTCAAGCACCAGCCTTTCATCCATCGTTCCACAAGGAGAATACCCTCAAAGACTGTCTTTGAAGTATATCCGCACCCTGCCCAGATTGTGCTGTTTGGTTTGGGAAAGAGGATTCTTTATAAGAAGGGTAGCGCAGAGACCCGACGCGGCGGCCAGAAAACCCTCCAAAAGAAAATCAAGACTCACCTGCTTGCCCCGCAAGGAAAACAGCAGGCCACCACTAAGCCACCCGGCAAACAAACCCGTTTGCCTAAGCCCATACCACATATAATAAGAAATGCCTTACTAAAAGACCTGTTGTCCAGGGATATAGACTCACTTAAGGGCTCAGCGCTAAAATCACACGAGGACGTCCTGGACGCACTTATCTGCGCATACATAGGTTTTTACCATTGGTACTGGGGAGATGAGAAGAGCGAGGTTGTGGGCGACATGAAGAGTGGTTACATCGTTCTGCCCAGAAAGATATCCTAATCAGCATTAAACTTGGGAGACTTGGTTGTCATGTGAAAGTAGTATACAGCATTTTCCCTCGTGTTCTATATCACTACCTGGCAGGCGCCCCTTGTTCCTCCACTACTCCTTCTGTCAACACACCCTTTTCTTCAGTCTCTTCGTCCTTTAAGACCGCATCTTCCACAACCCTCCCCTTATATACAATATTGTCTCTCCCCACAACTTCCTCTGTCATCTCGCTTCCTTCCGCTGCCTCAGCTTCCTCGACTGCCGCCTCAGCTTTCTCGACTGCCACTTCAGCCTTCTCGACCGACTCCTTTTTCTCTACAGCCTCACCTTGAACCGCCGCTTCGGCTTTCTCGACTGCCGCCTCAGCCTTCGCGACTGCCGTTTCAGCCTTCTCAACCGCCTTTCCTTCTTTCATTGCCGTGTCCGCCGCCGGAGTGCCGCCTTCCCCTGCCGTCTTGCCGACTTCCACAGCCCCGCTTATCCCTGCAACCCCTTCAACCCCCCCCTCCCCGCCCTCCTCTTCTGCATACACATCCATTAATGACGACAAAGTTGAGGCCTCCGAGAACTCCTTCTGCGCCTCTTCCTTAAGCCCCTTCTCTTCCAGTAATAAACCATAGGTATAGCGGACATCGGGAAGTTGCGGATAGGCAGCCACGATATTTTTAACGTCCTCTACGGCTTCATCCACCCTTCCCAATCCAACGAGGCTCCTGTCCAGACCCAGACGCGCTTCAACGAAATTCCCATTAATTACCAACGCCTTAGTATACGCCTCCCCGGCCTCTCGGAACATGCCCTTGGCAAAATAGGCATTGCCAAGATTATAGTAGGCCATTAAGAAATCCGGATTGTAGGTCAGCGCATCCTTCAGGTAATAGATTGCCTTGTCAGGACCTCCTTGCTCCAGGTACGCCACGCCCAGGCTGTAACGGGCATCGTTGTAGGTGGGGTCAATCTCCAAGGTCTTTTCCCACGCATTAACCGCCTTTTCCGGCATATCCTCCATGCTGTATGCAATGCCAAGATTGTACCGTGCCTCTACTTGTCTTGGGTCCAGCTCTACGGCCCGTTCGTATTCCCTAATGGCATTGTCCACCCTTCCCTCAAGATAATCTTTGTTACCCTGGCTGAGACGTCTCTCTGCGCCGCCCGGTTCCATAACGGGGTCTCCCTGAAGCTTCAAAGCAGCATCAGCCGAATCAAAGACGGGTGCAACATGTGGTTCTTCTCTCTCCGGAAACAAGCAAGAAGAGAGAAAAGTTATCAGCAACAGAAGGCATGAACACTTTGTGACCTTCGCCATAGGTTTGTCTGCTAATCTATATTACAGGATACCACGTTAAGCATGGCGTACGGCAAGCACAGGACAAGGCGCCTTCCTAACTACGTTCTCGGCCACGCTGCCAATAACCACGTGAGGGACGCCGGTCCTGCCATGCGTACCCATCACTATCAGGTCGACTTTCTTCTCCTTTGCCACACTCAGTATGTCTTTTACGGGCACGCCCACAACAACGATAGACTCTATGTCTACCCCTTTCACTTCATCGGCGGCTTTCCGGACAAGTTCTTCCTTAATGCGCCTTATTACATCATCCCCCGGTTTAGGTGCATCAAAATCAAGCGGGCTTTCGTGTCCGAAGCTGCGGATGTCTATGACGTGCATGAGATACAACCTCGCCGATTCTGTGCGGGCAATATGTACGGCATACTTGAAGGCGTTTTCGGAACATGCGGAATAATCAACAGGACACAGCACCTTTTTTATGCTGACCACTTTTATTTATCTCTCCTGTATTGAAACCTCTGCAAAACTATGATTTGAACCTCTGAAAAGGCTTAAAATGTCCCCCTGATTAAATCAGGGGCTGCGGAAGCAGTCCGCCTGAAGCGGATGGATTCCGCATCAAGTGCGGAATGACAGAAATGTCGAAGTATTTTTTGCAATAATTGCATGGGCGAGGTTGCCTCGCCCATGCAAGCTGTTTCTACGAGACCTTTGTAGGGGCTTGATTTATCGAACCCTTCAAAAGCGGGTACAATAAATCCCACCCCTACAGTTGAAATGTAATAGACAAAATTATAGGGGTTTTCAGAACTCCCGTATTGCCAGATTCCTACAATATTAAGCATTCCAACCCGCACACTTAATCAAGAGGTGGTTATTAAGGATGACGTACGGTCAGCACGGGACAAGACGCCTTCCTAACTACGTTCTCGGCCACACTACCAATGACAACGTGGGGGATGCCGGTTCTGCCGTGCGTGCCCATCACTATCAAATCAATCTTTTTTTCCTTAGCCACTTTTAAGATTTCTTCGATAGGCTTCCCCACCACAACTATAGCCTCTACCGCTACCCTCTTTCCGTCCTTCTCGTGGACCAAGTCCTCCGCCAGTTCCTTCCTTATACGTTCCAAGGTCTCCGGAGAGGGTTTGGGTATCTCCGTGTCGAGAGGGCTTTCATGGCCGAAACTGCGTATATCTATTACGTGCATTAGATACACCTTGGCATCATCTTCTGCAGCGATATGCGCCGCATACTTCATCGCCTCCGAAGAACACACGGAGTAATCAACCGGGCAAAGTATCTTCTTTATGTTGACCATTTTGTCTGCCTCTCCTATCTTGAGAGCTCTGCAAAAATTGTCTTCTGTGGAGTCCAGTCCGCCTCCGGCGGGTCGCTGGCCACTGTAGGGGCGTAATGTATTACGCCCCTACACCAAAATTTTGTATTTTCCAGAGGTCTCATTCGTTCGTCATAAAACCGTATGAGTCTAAAATACTTTTAAGTCAATCCTCCCCCCAACAGAAACAACATCAAGGCTGGCGTACAGTCAGAACTGGGCAATGCGCCCTCCTTACCACGTTTTCCGCCACACTGCCCATAATCACGTGCGCTATGCCCGTCCTGCCGTGCGTTCCCATAATTATTACGTCTACCTCTTTCTCTTTAGCAGTGTTTACTATCTCCAGTACCGGGATGCCCACCGTAACGATGGTTTCCACACGAACCTTCTTCCTCACATCGCCGGGTACACGCTCACCCAGCTCCTCCTTTATACGGTTTATGGTCTCGGAATCAGGACTTACAACCTCCAACGGTGTGTAACCCTCCAGGTAACGGACATCAATCACGTGCATCAAGTACAGCCTGGCGGCCTCCTTGAGGGCGAAATGCAATGCGTAATCCAGCGCCGCCAAGGAGCCTTTGGAATAGTCTATGGGACAAAGTATAGTCTTTATCTTTACCATTTGATAGTCTCCCCATAAATCGCAGTGAACTTGCTAGTCTGACTGACGTACGGTAAGCACAGGGCAGTCCGCCTTCCTCAGCACATTGACCTCCACGTTGCCCATGACTCCGCTGGCCACATCGGTCCGGCCGTGTGCACCAATTACTATCATACTCATACGCCAGGGCCTCCCTAGAACATTTGGACTTGTCAACCGCACACAGTATCCTTTTTAATCTTACCATCCCTCATCTTAACAAAAGCGCCGATTACCCCTCGGTCTACCGCACCGTAAGCACGGGACACAGGGCCTTCCTTACCACATTCTCAGCCACACTGCCCATGACAACGTGCGCAATGCCCGTCCTTCCGTGCGTACCCATTACTATTACGTCCACTTCCTTATCATCGGCGGCATTAACAATTTCCTGGGCAGGCACGCCCACTGTAACAATCGTTTCAACGTCAATATCTCCCCTTATCTCTTTCGGCACGCTCTCGCCAAGCTTTTCCTTCAAGTGTTCAATGACTTCCGCATCCGGGCTAAGCTGTGCCTCGTATACAGGACCGCCGTAGTCGTATACACGCTTGTCAATTACATGCATCAAATAAAGTTTTGCAGAATCTTTAAGCGCCAGCCCTGCTGCGTACCTGAGGGCCTTTGCCGAACAATCGGAATAATCAACCGGACACAGTATTTTCTTGAACTTTATCATCTTCTGCCAAGCCTCTTAAGTTTTAGATTCACCTTCCTGGTCTCACCACTGACGTAAGCGGGCATTGGACCTCCGGCTTCGACAACCCTCTGTCGTTCAGAAAGAACTAGCCTTAACAAAAGCGGGGTGACCAGGATCACAATGACAACCACCATTATTATAGCTGAAAACAGGTACTCACTTAATACCCCCATATTAATCCCGATACCGGCCAGAGCCACGGTTACCTCCGCCCTCGGCATCATGCCAATACCCACGACCAGGCGGTTTACACCCTTCTCGACCACACAAAGACCGCAGAAGAGCTTGCCAAGCATGGCGGCCGCCGTAATACTAATCACAATAACCGCAGAGTTCCAGCTTAAAAAAGCCTCAAGTCCCACCTTAGTGCCCATGTACACAAAGAAGATAGGAACAAATATCATGTAAGCCGGCCGTACGATTTCCTCCAGGCCGTACTCCTCTCCATCCATGTCTTTCAAATAAACACTCCTGAGCAGCAAGCCGGCTCCAAAAGACCCAGCAATTGCAGCAAGTCCAGCGGATTCAGCAAGATATGCAAGCAGAAGACACGTAACTACAACAATAAACACCTTCATTGTTTCAGAAAGCTTCCTGTTAACGGCGTTTTCAAGATTTTTACCAAACTTCATACCGATCACTATTTTTGCAGCTATAATCCCCACCAGTATCCCCGCCGACACGGCCATATTTGCCGCAACGAACTTTTCCGTATCTCTCATTTCGTTTGCAATACCAAAGGTGAGGAATATCAAAACATCACTAATTGTGGCTGCTCCTATGACCACCCTTGCCTCATCGCTCTGCAACCTTCCCATGTCTTCAAATACCCTTACTGTAACCGCGATACTCGTAGCGCAGATTATAATGATCAAAAATATACGGGTATTCAAGGACACATCTGAAAGCAAGAAGTGACCCACCAGGTACCCCAACCCTCCCGTAGCGACGATACCGCCAATTGCAACCAAAAGAGGCGAAGGCCCCGTGTGAAATAACTCATGGATGTCCGTACGCAAACCAACGCTTAGTAGAAGTATTATGGCACCAAAGTCTGCCGGTACTGCTATGTTGGGCGTGGTGTGTAAGAGCTCAAAGAACCCCCATCCACTAAAAAAATAAATATTCCCCAGGATTATGCCCATCATCAGTTCACCAAGAGCTTCTGGGAAATTAAGCAGTCTGGACGCGTTCCTGCCGATCTCCCCCGCAGTAACAAGGATTAATACAGCCAGCAAGAAGCCGCCAACCGGTCCTGCATGCCATATATCCGGTTCGTAGCCCAACTCCACCGGTGCCTTTGCATGGGTAACGTTATATCCAAGAATCGCAATTGGAAATGACAGCCCGTTCATATCTTCTCTTTACCTAATGAGGCCTCCGCAAAAGCTGTTTCAACACTATGTCATTCTGAGCAAGACGTGTAGC
>MHZB01000084.1:16813-26732 GCA_001828605.1 Planctomycetes bacterium RIFCSPLOWO2_12_FULL_50_35
GCGTGGCTTCGTAGGGGCAGACCTCTGTGTCTGCCCAGGGCGAACACGTAGGTTCGCCCCTACAAGTCGCCACGTTCAATCCGCCTCAGGCGGAGAGCAAGCTCCAACGCTACATTAGAGATTCTTCGGTCGCTTTGCTCCCTCAGAATGACAAGTGAAGTCTGTCACCGCAATCTAACGTTTTATCTCCTGCCCAGTTGGCGCAGCATAAGGAACTTCTTTCTGCTCTCGTTACCGAGACCATAGGGCACGGGAGCCTTCTCAGGTACAAATTCCTTAGCCCTGGTCAAGGCCAGCTTCATGAGGGGCGGGCTCATAATAGCAGTAATTGCAACCATGATTGTTGCGGCCGAAAACAGGGTGTCACTTAATGCCCCCACACTCTTACCCACACTTGCTATCACAAGCGCAACCTCAAGCCTCGCTACCATAGCAATACCAATCGCCAGGCGGTTCGCGCCCCTCTCAACTACACAAAAACTACAGAAGAGTTTTCCCAGGACAGCTGCCCCGGTAATACTCAGCCCCAACAGTACGGCGTCCATGTCCATAAAGCTTTCCAGCCTTACCTGTGCCCCTGCAATCACAAAAAAGATTGGTACAATCACTAAATAGGTGGGCCGCACCAACTCATCCATGCTGCGGTACTTACCTGTAAGGCTTTTCGTCTTTACATACCTAAGAAGCAGCCCTGCACCGAAGGCACCGATAATGGTCGCAAGACCGACCATCTCAGCAAGATAGGTAAGACCAATACATGCCACAACTATGATAAATATCTTAATGCCTTCTGGACACCTCCTGGTAACGAGATCCCCAATACTCTCCCCAAACCACAGACTCACCATTCCCAAGCCAATTAGAAAGGCAACTGAAATCGCCCCCGTCACGGCTACATGCACTGCCGAAAACCGGCCGCTCGTGGTAATACCGACTATTGCAGCCAGAAATAGAAGGAGTATAATCTCATTAAGTACGGCTGATGCAATTGATATCCTTGCCTCAATACTTTGCAGCTTACCAAGCTCGTCAAATACCTTAAGCTTTATGGCCACGCTGGAGGTGCAAAGTATTGCCATCAAGAATAAATGAGTATTTAGAGATGCACCCGGCAGTAAAAAGTAACTTATTAGACACCCAAGTCCCACCGGTGCCAGGATACCGCCAAGAGTAACCAGAAGGGCAGAAAGACCCACCTTCAACATGGCCCGGAGGTCTGTATTGATTCCCACCACGAGAAGAAGTACTATGGCGCCAATCCCTGACAGAATCTTCAAAAAGGGCATCTCGTGGAGAAAGTTAAAGAAATCCCATCCACTAAACAAATAAATATTCCCCAGGATTATGCCCATAACAAGCTCGCCCACCACTTGAGGAATACCGAGCCTCTTTGCTACTATTTCACCTAGCTTGGCGGCAGAGATAATTATTACTATTGCCAGCAGTATGCTGTCTGACGGGTCTGTACGCCAAAGACCCAGCCCCGTCTTCACGTCCTCAAACCCTGCTGAGGGGAGTTCCAGGGCACCACCAGTATTGCCATCTACTCCCAGACCATCTGCCGTATAGCCTGCTCCGTCAGGCCAGGTGGTTGTATCCCGTTCCTCAGAAACCGGCAGGGGGTTTTCCCACTGAACCCTGCGGTTATCCATTGAGGGTGATGAGTTAGTAACGCTCATATCTCGTACCTGGCGGCCTCACGCTCGTATGTCCTAAACTCCTCCGGGGTGTACAGCGTCCGTTTCAGCAGAGACGGGGTTATAAGCGTAGTGAACATGATCATTATCACCAAGGCAGAATATGTGGTATCGTCTAGTACGCCAAGGCTCAAACCCATGCTGGCAAATATGAGGCCCACCTCCCCCCTGGGGATCATCGCTACGCCTATACACAGACGGTTTAGATTCTTTCCCCTTGCAAAAAGGCCGGCCACGAGTTTACCCAATACCGCAGCCACGCTGATGCCCACCGCCAAGAGGACGGTCGACTTGTCGAGAAAGGCTTCCAACCTGACCTGTGCCCCCATAGTTATAAAAAACATGGGGACGAATACCAAATATGCTGGCCGAATCATCTCATCCATTTCGTGCTCATGCCCCTGGAAGTCTTTTACCTTGATGTCCCTTAGTATAAGCCCTGCGGCAAACGCACCCACGATGGGAGCGAGTCCTATACCATCCGCTATGTAGGCCAGCAGAAAACAGGTCGAGACGGCAAACACCATCTTCATCCCCTCTGCATGAAACCTAGATATATATTCTCCAATTACATGCGTGAATTTGAGGCTTACCACCGCTGCGATGGAGAGAAAGACCGCTGCATATACCGCTATATTGAACATACTCCCAAGGGCAAAAGAACCTGTGGTAATAACCGATGTAACAACAGACAAGATAAGCAGCCCCAGCACGTCATCAAATATTGCAGCTCCCAGTACAATCCTGGCCTCCGGCATCTGCAGTTTCCCCAGGTCTTCAAAGACCCTTGTGGTTATACCGACGCTGGTGGCGCATAGCGCCGTTATGATTATAAGCCTTGTATGGGGATGGATATCGGGAAGAAGGTACAGCGTAATAGGGTAGCCCAGCACACAGGGCGCAATAACACCGGCAACGGCCACAAAAAAGGCAGATACCCTTGACTCCATCATTGCGGCCACGTCTGTCTCTATTCCAACCCTGCACAGCAGAATTAGGGCGCCAAACCTGCCCATGTAATCAAGAAAGGGATTTTCCTGCAAAAATTCAGAAAACCCCCATCCGGTGAAAAAGACGGTGTTCCCGAGGAATATCCCCACCATCAGCTCTCCCAGGACAGCCGGTTGGTTAAACTTGCGTGCCAGCTCCCCACCTATCTTGGCGGCTATAAGTATAATGACTACGCCAAGCATAACAGGGCTTATAGGGTCCATATAATGCTGCCTGGTAAAGGCCCCATCCTGAGCTCCGGTCCCCCCTCCTGCACCACGGCATAAAGCAAAGAGCCGCCAGAAAAGAAAAAACCCACCACTATGGTGAGTATTACACACCTTCTGAGCATTTGAGCGTTAACCTGCATTACACCCGTATATGTTAGAAACGTCCCCGCATCGAACCGTTGTATCCCATCAACCAAAACTGGACGGAAAAACCTCGCTAGTAATATGAATCCGTGTCTAGCGCAGCATCTAAACATCATTCTGAACTGCCGGAAGCTGCGAAGTCACACTAAAGGCCCATACCGAAGGCAGATCCGCTTCCGGCAGAGATGCGTTTCCGGTACAAATCCAGAAAAATTAGGAGATTCTTCGCCCCGGTCAGGATTACGTATGGTGTTAACGGGCTTTTTAATAGCTCTTACAGCTGGAATGAAACATTTTACCTCAAAAGGGTGGAGTTTAGAAACCTTTTTTGCCCAGATTTTATTTATGAAAGGGGACTTAAATTCTTATTGGCAGGATGCGGCGGTATAAATAAAAACCTTTGAGAAAATCCAACTTGATTGCCGTTTGGGTTGCAGCTACCTGGCCGTGCCGGAGGTTTGCTCAAACAGCGGCACCACGTCCAACCCGCATGAGGCGGACCGTTCCTATGCAAACCCCGTAACCCTTCAATATAACGGAAAGTTCTGTGGTAATTTTACACAACCATTTATGAGACCCCTGCAAAAACCTTGTATTTTTCGTCTATTATATCTTGATTACAGGGGCGCAATTTGAGACAGGCGGAACCTGCCCATGACACGATACCACACACGCTGGCAAGGGGCTTGACAAATCAAGCCCCAACAACGGGTTTAGTAAGAACAATAAAGGTGCCGCCCACCTTAGGCAGGCGGCACCCCTCTATTAACTTATTACTGGAACTTCGTCTGTCCTACTGCGTCAGGCACCGCCGTCGGTCTCTCCTTGCCGGGACCACCCGTCTCGTACAGCGGAGTGTGGGCATAGATGACAGGGTCGCTTGGCAGTTGCCCAATTGGCTTTAAACCAAGCTTGTCCTCTACGGCCTTCAGCCTGAGCAGGTCAACAGCCTGAGTCTGTATCTTGGCCTGCTTCTGTATCATCGGCGCCCAGCCGTACCACCAGGAATAATCCTGCTGGGCATGGGCAGTACCCTTGTACCCCTGCAGCAGATGACCGAACCACTGCTCATCAAGAAGGAGCTCGATCTCGTGCGGACGACCGGGGCCTACCAGGAAGTGGTCGCCGGTAGACAGGACCGGCCCAAAAATCGGGAAGTAACCCTGTGTGGTATTAAAGGCATTGTACACGGCCTGTCCCAGGTTATCCGGGCCCAGTATGCCTGCAATCACGTCACCCAGATACCACGGGTCGCGATTCACAGGCGCCGGTACAATTGCTCCTGCAGCGTACAGGGACTGCACGACGGCCATGGATGCGTCCGTGTGCTGCCAGGCCTTCAGCATGTACTCGTCCAGGCTGTCCAGATAGAGCCTTGCAAAGCGCGGGCTGTGGCAGTTGGAACAGACTTCAATCCAGACCTCCCTCTTTCTCTTGGTATCGGGTGCATCGACGTCAATGACCCTGTTAAGCGGCGGGAGGTTCAGTCCGTAGGGAGCGCTCTTCAAGTCGGACTTGTACTCATAGTCCCTCTGCTTGGGCACATAGATACCCATACGCCAGATGTTCTTGGAGGTAACGTTATGGGCCCATTTACCGCCGCCCTGATACATGTGGCAGAAGGCACAGGTAGGCGCCTTCCAGTCCCTACCGGGGACTATTTCAGCCAGATTTAAGTCCCAATTCCACTCCTCGTGGGTGTCCTCGTAAACAACGCCCATGGCGGACTTGGTATAGGACTCATAATCCGGGTGGTCATAACCCATGTGACACTTTCCACAGGTACCCGGCTTCTTCGCTGTTTTTGTAGCGAAAAGGTGCCTCATGTGACAGCCGTCACAGCGCTGCATCTCGGGATGACATAGGTCACAGCCTATTTGGGCCACACCTTCACCCCTCCTGTAGTTCTCAATGTACCAAGGGGGTACAACCTCCGAAATCCAAGTGGAATAGTGGCTCGGCCTGCCGTCCTTTTTTTCGCCAACGAACTCCTCACACTGCTGTAAGTGGCAGTGGGAACAGGAGTTGTCCAGGTAGGGCATCTGAAGCACGTCGTGGCTGGCGCCGTGACACTCCGCGCAGCCCACGTTCTGAATTGACCTGCCCAGCTTCTTTTCTATTGCCTCCGTCTTCTTAGCCAACCTTTCCGTGGCCCTGGGGTTACCGTGAGCCGAGTCGGCCCACTGGTTGGCCCAGCCTCGAGTCACCTCCAGATGGCAGTCTGCACACTGGTCAGGTTTGAAGTTCTTGAACATCTCCGCGAACCCAGACATGTCGGGCCTGATGTAGTGCCTTGTGGGAGCAATGTACATCTGCATCACTATGGGCTTATAAAGAGACTTGAAAGGCCCATCGCCCATCTCAAGACCTACCCAGTCAGCCCAGTCCGCCTTCATGTCTCCCGGGTACATCAGCTCGGTTTCGGGCAGGTTTGCGGCCACAGTGGCGTCAGCAACGGTCACATGCTGCGCTTGCACTGCACCAGGTACTGTCACCAAAACCAACCCTGCACAAACAACTAAGGCAAGTAAAATCCATTGTTTCATGTTTATAATCCCCTTTTTTGAAGTTCGCCCCCCGGCAACGAACAATTCTCAAGGTCTTTATATATTACTCATCACCTCCCTTCGCTGCATTCGTTAAATAAGCCTTTACCCTTCTCTTTTACCGAATACAGAACGAGACCTCCGCAAAATAATCATCCACCGTAGGGGCAGACGCTTAGGTCTGCCCCTACAATCTTTGGGGCAGCCCAGAGCTTCAACCCTGGGCATTGCCGCATTGTTTTCATCGAATGGAAGCTTTTAATCTGTCAGAAGCAGACTTGGGGTAATCCATAAGAGGTTAGGTTTCTAAAGGTCTCTAGGTAGATAATTAACACTGTGCAATACCAGAGAAAATCAAAGAGCTAGGCATGCTCTTTCTCTAAAAAGATATTGACCTACCAAGATATATAGTCACCCAAAGCCGCAGGCGCTCAGCAGGTTCTGCTCAGCAATCTGCGCTTCGGAGACCTTTTTACTGCGGAGGTTACAAGGTATGCCTGCCGATATGAAGGCAATTTAGGCAAACAGTTCGTACAGGGCAGTTTTCCCGAACAAAAAACATTACTTTAACCTGCACAGGCACACGTAACTTTAAAAGGCTGCAAAGAGAGCACAGCCTCTACGGCAAACTAATTCCCAGCACTATAACAGAAAAACTAATCCGCTGGTATCTCCAGGCTCATAGGCCCGCCCTGGAGACTGCCAGAACCCTCTATCTTGGCGTGCGTCTTTACCTGGCCATTTGTGAGTATCTCCACCCTGGTGGGACGCTCTATCTGTGCGGCCATTACCGTATCTGCCAAATCTATCTCAAGGCTCGCTGGCTCGGTGGTCACCTCCATGCCACTCACACGAATAAAGGGCATAAACCAGAGCTTCATCTTAACATCCGGCAGTTTTATCTTCATTGCAGGAAGGGAAAGCGTAACCTTTCCAGCAGGATTAATCTTCAGCTCCGTAGGCTGAATGTCTATTGCACTTTTTACATCCAACGAAGTAGTAGCTTCAGTCTCGCCCCTAAGCGGCATTGGCGATATCCTCCTGTTACATTGGTAAAATGGGGGTTCTTAGTAAATCTTCACTCAGAGACTGTTAAACAGGCCAACCCTAAAAACATACAACACGAGAACTCTGAAAAACCTTGTATTTTCGTCTATTACATCTCAATTGTAGGGGTGCGATTTATCGCACCCATTCCCGCAGGGCTTGATAAATCAAGCCCCTACAAAAGGTTTCACAAAAACAATATTGCAAAGGAAATTTCTGTCAATCCTAAAATAGCGCAGTTTAATCACTACTACAATTAAAATGCCCCACAACAGGGGCAACTACGGCGGTAAAACGTATTGCATTAGCGCACCTTACGAAAATCACGGAACAACAATCGCAAATCAGCAAAAGAAAGGAAGGGGCCGCCCACTTTCGCAGGCGGCACCCATCCTAACAACCTAACAACGCCAACTTACTGGAACTTCGTCTGCGTTGTTGCATTAGGTACAGCGGTCGGCCTGTCCTTGGTAGGACCACCAGTCTGATACAGATTAGTGTGACCCCAGATGACCGGGTCGCTGGGCAATTGGCCGATAGGCTTCAAACCCAGCTTGTCCTCTATAGCCTTCATCCTATGCAGGTCAACCGCATAAGTCTGCAGTTTGGCCTGGTTCTGTATCATCGGCGCCCAACCATACCACCAGGAGTAATCCTGCTGGGCATGGGCGGTACCCTTGAACCCCTTCAGCATATGACCGAACCACTGCTCGTCAAGAAGGAGCTCAGCCGTGTGTGGACGACCGGGACCCACCACGTAATGGTCGCCGGTAGACAGGATTGGCCCAAAAATCGGGAAGTAACCCTGTGTGGTATTGAAGGCATTGTATACGGGCTGCCCCAGCTTATCCGGGCCCAGTATGCCTGCAATCACGTCCCCTAGATACCATGGGTCGCGCCTGTTCGGAGCCGGTATCATCGCCCCTGAGGCGTACAAATCCTGCACAACGGCCATGGATGCATCCGTGTGCTGCCAGGCCTTCAGCATGTACTCATCCAGGCTACCCAGATAGAGCGTGGCAAAGCGCGGGCTGTGGCAGTTGGAACAGAGTTCAACCCATATCCCTCTTCTCTTCTTGGTTTCAGGCGAATCAACGTCAATAACCCTGTTAAGAGGCGGGAGGTTCAGCCCGTAGGGAGCGCTCTTCAAGTCGGACTTGTACTGATAGTCCCTCTGCTTGGGTACATAGACACCCATACGCCAGATTGCGCTAGAGGTTACGGTATGGGCCCACTTACCGCCACCCTGGTACATATGACAGAAGGCGCAGGTAGGCGCCTGCCAGTCCTTACCGGGGACTATCTCCGCCAGAGACGCGTCCCAATTCCACTCGTCGTGGGTGTCCTCGTAAACAACACCCATGGCGGACGATTTATAGGACTCATAGTCCGGGTGGTCGTAACCCATGTGACACTTTCCACAGGTACCGGGCTGTTTTGCCTGCTTGACACCGAAGGTGTGCCTCATGTGGCAGCCGTCGCATTTCTGCATCTCAGGGTGGCATATGTCACAGCCTATCATGGCAACGCCTTCGCCCCTCCTGTAGTTCTCAACATACCAGGGGGGTACCACCTCGGAAATCCAGCTGTGGTAGTGGCTCGGCCTGCCGTCCTTCTTCTCGGCGACAAACTCCTGACACTGCTGTAAGTGGCAGTGGGAACATGAGTTGTCCAGGTAAGGCATCTGAAGCACCTCGTGGCTGGCGCCGTGACACTCCGCACAGCCAACATTCTTAAGCGACCTGCCCAGCGTCTTTTCTATCGCCGCAGTCTTCTTAGACAACTTTTCCGTGGCCCTGGGGTTACCATGAGCCGAGGCGGCCCACTGGTTGGTCCAGCCTCGAGTCACCTCCATGTGACAGTCCTCGCACTGGTCGGGCTTAAACTTCTTGAACATCTCTGCAAACCCTGACATGTCCGGCCTGATGTAGTGTCTCGTGGGAGCAATGTACATCTGCATCACTATGGGCTTATAAAGAGCCTTGAAAGGCCCATCGCCCATCTCAAGACCTACCCAGTCAGCCCAGGCCGCCTTCATGTCTGCCGGGTACATCAGGTCGGTTTCGGGCAGGTTCGCGACCACAGTGGCATTAGGCACGGTCACGTGCTGTGCCTGTACTGCGGGCGCTGTCCCCAAAACCAGCCCTATACAAACAACTAAAGCAAGTAAGCTCCATTGTCTCATACTTACGATCCCCCTTTTTTGAAGTTCACCTCTAGTAACAAACACTCCTCAATACCTTTATATATTCTTCATCACCCCCCCTCATTACACCCGTTGAATTAAGCCTTATGAAAATCCTTTTTTGCATGTAGAACACACATGCGGCCTCTGCAAAACAATCATCCACCGCAGGGGATGACACACCCCTTTCTCCCCTCTAACACCCCTCATCCCCCCTTTTAAGGGGGGACAAAGGGGGGTGTATTTGCCCCCCTGGGCAGACGCTTAGGTCTGCCCCTACGGTTATTGGGCAGGCGTAAAACCTGCCCCTACAATCATTTCCTTATCTAGCATCTGCATAGGCCCCTGCAGGGGCGTTCAATTGAACGCCCCTGCCGTCTACAATCTTTTCGTTATCTGGCATCCGCATAGGTTCCAACGAACAATGTCTTCGGGACCTCAGCTCGCACATTCTGCGAATCAACGTTAATCGGTTCAGGCGTCTCCAGCTCGACTTTCAAAGGGTGCGGCGGCGCTTCATCGCCAAGCTCCACTTCCACGGCGGTCTGAACCGCTTCTTCTTGTTCTGGCAGCAACTCCCTTATGTCATCCAGCATTATGTCTAACGAGTCTCCTACCTCCTCCAATCCCTCCAACTCGTCAAGACTGTGCGCATCCGTTTTCTCCGAGGCGGCAGCGTAAAAGGCGTCTGATTCGGCATTAAATGATGTCGCCAGCCATCCCTTGAACTCCCTTTCTTCAGAGGCCACCAGCATGGCCTCTCTCATGTCGTGTGCGCGCGGCGTATGGCATTTCCCGCATACCTCGTAGCTGAAGACGTCGTGGGTCACAATAGCGGCCTCTGCCAGCTTTCCCTCGCTCATAAACTTTGCAAACATCTCTCCCGGCCCGTGGCATGCCTCGCAGGTAACGCCTTCTTCGGAGTACTCGCCGGTCTTTTCGTCATATCCGGTGGTGTGGCACTTCTCACACTTCTCACGATACGCCTCATCCCCGTCTTGGAAGTCTTTTGCTTCCCGCACCTTGTCCCAGGTCTTGAACTTGTTCTTCGTCCACGTTTCAACGTGGCGCGCGGTAAGT
>MHZB01000085.1 GCA_001828605.1 Planctomycetes bacterium RIFCSPLOWO2_12_FULL_50_35
AATTGGTCAAGGAAATAAAGAAGAAGATTGCCAAGTTCCCGAACATCATGGCAGTAGCTGTAGTGAAACCCCTCTTCAAACGCGGCGGCGCCAGCAAGATAGACCTGAAGAAGACCTATGTGCTGTCCAGACAGGTCTTTAGAGGTGTGTATTCCAGACATACGTTGATGATTAAAGGCAAGGACAGCGACACCAAACTGTTCAAGTCCGTAAGAGATGCCGTCTGCCGCAGGTTTTAGCCTGTTTGTGGTGTCAACGAACATAAAGTTCGTTGTCTACCGAAATAAGTTTTATGTAGGGGCGGGCCTTGCGCCTGCCCAAAGGCAGACAACGAGGTTTATCTCGTTGACACGATTACCGTGTAGGGCTTGCCTCCCTATCCCTTCAACAGCGGCCAGCCCTGTTTTTCTCTCAATTTTAAATACCCTTCGGCGCAGCGTCTGGCCAGGTTCCTGACCCTTGCTATATACCGTGTGCGCTGGGCAACGCCGATGGCCTTTCTGGCGTCCAGGACGTTGAAGGTGTGAGAGCACTTCAGTACGTAATCGTAGGCGGGCAAGACAAGGTCCTTATCCAGGAGTCTCTTGGCCTCCTGTTCGTACGTGTCGAATAGCTTCAGATGCATCTGGACGTCCGCCTCTTCAAAGTTGTAGGTGGAAAACTCCACCTCGTCCTCGTGGTGGACATCCCCATAGGTAAGGCCGTCGGACCACGTCAGGTCAAAGACCGACTCCTTCTTCTGGATGAACATCGCTATCCTCTCAAGCCCGTAGGTGAGTTCCAGCGATATCGGCTCAAGCTCTATCCCGCCAACCTGCTGAAAATAGGTGAACTGGGTTATTTCGAGTCCGTCCAGCCAGACCTCCCAGCCAAGTCCCGTCGCCCCGAGGGTGGGTGACTCCCAGTCGTCCTCCACAAAGCGCACGTCATGGCCCACCAGGTCTATCCCCAACTCCTTCAAACTATCCAGGTATACCTGTTGTGAGTCATCCGGTGCGGGCTTGAGAATGACCTGGAACTGGTAATAGTGCTGAAGCCGATTGGGATTATCGCCGTAGCGGCCGTCCGTCGGTCTTCGGGAGGGTTCCACGTAGGCCGCCCTCCAGGGCTCCGGACCCAGGGACCTTAAAAAGGTGGCAGGGTTGAATGTCCCGGCGCCCACCTCAATGTCGTAGGGCTGCATCAGCAGGCACCCGCGCTCAGCCCAGTAGTTCTGGAGCTTGAGGATGATTTCCTGAAAGTTTAGGGGCTTTTTACTTTCTCGCACACTCATCCACCTTGCCTTGTATGACCTCTATAGTATGGGGTATGGCGGGTAATATCACCCGCAGGCACTCCTCCACCGCCTTTGGACTCCCTGGCAGGTTCACGATAAGGCACTGTCCCGCTACTCCTGCAACGGCTCGCGTGCCCATGGCCCTGGGTGTAAACCGGAGACTCTCCATGCGCATGGCCTCGGCGTAGCCTGGAAGTTCTTTTTCTATTACTGCGCGGGTCGCTTCCGGTGTGACGTCTCTCGGCGCAACACCCGTACCGCCCGTCGTAAGGATAAGATTGACTTTATCCTTCCATTTATTGAGCCTTTCTATGATAATATCCTTCTCGTCGGGTATTACGTCATAGAGTGTAATGTCGGCGCCGATCCCTTCGAGAATCTCCCTTATAACCTGCCCGCTCTTATCCTCCCTTTCGCCGCGAGAACCTTTGTCACTCATGGTTAGAATGGCTGCCTTTATCGGGACCGCGGTTTGATTATGGTGGTGATGGTCGTGGCGTTCGTGTTGATGTTTATGTGAGCTCAAAATACCCTCCATACAGCTTAGCAACGTAGGGGTTCAAAAATTTGAACCCCTAACGCAAGTCGAGCAAGCTCGACCACTACAACTTAAAATGGCAATTAAATTGAGTTTTTCATAGGTCTCAGACTTTCTCAGGCTCCCAGATTTCTAATCAAGTATCTTTATCTCATCACCCAGCCGTACTATGCCTCCGGCACGTACCGTACCAAAGATGCCCTCTCTGGGCATTATACAGTCTCCGGCCGTATAATATATGGCACAACGGTCATGACATTCTTTGCCGATCTGGGTTATTTCGAGCAGGGCATCCTTGCCCACCTTGAGTCTGGTTCCAAGGCGAAGTCTCTTAAGTTCAAGACCTTCAGTGACAATGTTTTCACCGAAATCACCTGAGTCTATGTCAAGACCCTTTTCTTTCATTACGTTAGCGCTTTCCAGCGCCAAGAGACTTACCTGGCGGTGACCGGGTCCGGCATGGGCATCCCCCTCGACGCCGTAATCCTTAATCAGCTTTACCTCGCCGACGTCTTCCTTCTGGGTGCCCTTCTTCTCACTAATGCATACGGCCACAACCCTGCCAACCTTGCTCTCTTTTGTCACGCTGCACTTCTTTCCATAAAAAATACCTGCAAACGGAATATATCACGAATGTACAGTAAAGGTCAAGCTGGGAAGCTGTAGCACGGATAAACTGAAGGGGCGACAGACAAATTGAGTTTGACTGTAGGTTCTATTGATGTATACTTTAACAAGATGCAGAACTGGAAAAGATGTTGTTTTGTGGGCAGCAACACTGCCCATGTGCACAGATTCGCTTCAGTCTAAGTCGTAATATTATGGTGGTTTATATTCACAGGGCAGCAGCCTTTTGGGTCTTTGGCCGCTGCCTTTAATTTTGCGTCTCATATTATTTCATGTTATTATTCTGATATGGCTAAAGAACCGCTTAATGATACCAAGGTGTTAATCGCAGACAACCTGCCAGGCGTGTGTGATGATATTCTTAAGAGGGCGGGTATAAAGGTTGAGAAGAGGCCCGGCCTCTCACCTGATGAACTCAAAAAGAAGATCAAGGACTACGAAGGGGTAATTGTCCGCAGCGAGGCTAAGTTGACGGGTGACGTCCTTAGTTCTGCCGTTAAACTGCGCGCCATATGCAGGGCCGGCGTAGGAATAGATAATGTAGACGTACCGAGCGCCACCAAGAAGGGCATAGTGGTGATGAACACCCCCGAGGGCAACTCGATTTCGACCGCTGAGCATACCATCGGGTTCATATTTGCCCTTGCCAGAAAATTGTCTCAGGCACACCAGTCGCTTAAGTCGGGCCAGTGGGAACGCAAGAAATTTGTAGGCGTACAGATTTCCGGAAAGACCCTTGGCATCATTGGTATGGGCCGTATCGGGCGAGAAGTGGCAAAGCGTGCGGCAGCGCTTGGACTGAAGGTGGTTGCCTACGATCCGTACATCCTGCCTGAGATAGCGGAGCAGTATCCCGTACATAAGGCAAACAAGCTGGAGGACTTGCTGAAACAATCCGATTTTGTAACAGTCCATGTGCCCCTTAACAATTCCACCAGGAACATGATAACAAAAAGAGAATTTGACGTTATGAAGAAAGGGGTGTCGCTAATAAATTGTGCCAGAGGTGGGATAGTGTCGGAAAAGGACCTTTACGATGCGCTGGTTTCAGGTAAAGTGTCCGGTGCCGCACTGGACGTATTCGAAGAAGAACCGCCCAAGGGGAACAAACTGCTTGAGTTAGAACAGGTTATAGCCACACCGCACCTCGGCGCACAGACCCGCGAGGCGCAAGAGGCGGTTGCGGTAGAGGCCGCCGAACAGATGGTTGACGCACTCTCCGGCAGAGGGTTCCGCAATACCATTAATCTGCCCGTCAGCAGCCTTGAGGAGTTTAACCAGCTCCGCCCGTTTATGGACTTTACCGAGAGGATGGGTTCGTTCCTCATGCAGTTGACGGATTGCGGGGTGCGTTCCGTTACGCTTATATATGCCGGCGACATTGCCAAAAAGAATACCCGACTTGTAACGGACAGTTTTCTCGTAGGGCTGCTCAAGCCTTGTATGGATGAAGGGGCCAACCTGGTGAGCGCACCAATCCTGGCCATGGAAAAAGGCATGGAGGTATCGGTAACTACCAGCAGCACCTGCGGGAACTTCACCAACCTGATCACGGCAAGGGTAAAGACGGATAAGACGGAAAGCTTTGTAACCGGCGCCATCTTTGACAGGGGTGATGCAAGGGTAGTCAGCATTGACGGCTACAACGTAGAGGCCATACTTGAAGGTACGATGCTGGTGGTTATGGCCCAAGACCGACCCGGACTTATCGGCAGTATCGGCACCCTCTTGGGTGACCGAAACATCAATATAGCAAGGATGACCTTCGGCAGGAGAGACATTGCCGGTAAGACCATATCCATATTGATAATAAACGTGGACGGCCCGGTCTCAACGGATTTAACAAAAGAGATAGAAGGCCTTAAGAGCGTAGACTCCGCCAAGCTGGTGCATCTGTCTTAAACCCCGAGTTTCAGCCGTTCTGCTTCGAATTCAGGGAGGCCGGCCTCAATAATCTTCCTTGAGGCGCTCTCAATATCATATTCAAGTCGTCTGAACCTTATCAGTTCCTCTTCCGTATCGTAAAGTGCGTAGCAGGCCCAGGGGTTTCCGTCCCTGGGCTGACCGACACTTCCCACGTTAACTATCGCCAGCTCAGTATTCTTTAAATCCACCTCCCCTTTGGTTTCTGCGCGTATCTTACCGTTCTTAAGGATTGCAACTGGGACGTGGGAGTGGCCTATAAAGCAGATGCGGGTACGAAGTATGGCAAAACAGCGTTCTGCGTCCTCATACGTCTGGAGATAATAAAACTGCTCAGGTTCATATAAAGTGCCGTGCACCAGCGTGATACCTTCTTCCTCTAGCTCTCTGACCAGAGGGAGACTAGACAAGAAAACCTTATCTTCTTTGCTTAGATGTTCCCTGGTCCACAGCACTGCCTCCTTCGCATGGGGATTGAAGTAGCTTACGTCCATCTTTCCTATGGCAGCGTAGTCGTGGTTGCCTGCTACTATGGCATCGGTTACGTTCCTTACAGCGGCAAGACACCCGCTGGGTTCTGCAGCATAGCCTACGACATCACCGACACTAAGCACTCTACCGGCCCCTTCTTTTTCAATGTCTTTCAGAACGGTATCCAGGGCCTCAAAATTGCTGTGTATGTCACCCAGCACGGCGTACAGCAGTGGTTTTTCTCCTCGGAGAGTTAACTATCGGTCTACCCGAATATTATTATAAAACGCAGGACGGAGACCCGGTACTACAAAGACAGTGTGGTGTCCAATCTCTAAATCGGGCGGTTCATCCATGGCAAGATATGTGCAAATCGGTTACTATTCCGTGCTGGAGATGTAACTCATTCGCAGGTCGTAAAGCACGTCTTCAAGATACTTCCTTTCCTCCTCCGTTAGATTACCCTCAGTCTTTTCTTTTATCATGCTGAGCGTATCTATGGTGTATCTTGCCTGGTCCAGGTTCTTTTCCGTCTTTTTAGTGATGGGGTTTTCGAACTGTCCAAGGGTGATCAGAGTCTGGGTGGCAAGGCCGGAGATAAAGAGTATAAAACTGGGAGGCGGGATCGGAGGGTGTTTTCCTCCCTTTTTCGGTTCTTTCTCTCTTTCTTGTTGGATGTGTTTCTTCCAGTCCTCGTCTACTATCTTTTTTTCTTCCGGCATCTCCTATCTCCAGTCGGCGTTTTTATTTATTAATTATAGCTCACAGTTGATACACTGCCGCGGATTAGATGCAAATCCCAAAGAAATTCATTAATTACACGGCCAATTGCCTGCTTGGTTTCTCTGCCTCCTTAACCTCGGCGCCAGAAAGTGCCGCCCTGATGAAATCCCTGAAGAGTGGATGAGCCTTAATAGGTTTGGATTTGAACTCAGGGTGGAACTGTACCGAGACAAACCACGGATGGTCCCTTAGCTCCATTATCTCTACCAGTTCTTCGTTTCGAGAAAGCCCACTGAAGATCATCCCCTTTGAGATAAACAGTTCTTTGTAGGCATTGTTGAACTCGTACCGGTGTCTGTGTCTCTCGGATACCTCGTCCTTGCCGTATGCGGTGTGTGCCTTGGTACCCGGCTTTAGTATGCACGGTTGTGCCCCGAGCCTCATGGTGCCCCCAAGCTTTTCTATTTTCTTTTGTTCCTCGAGGAGGTATATGACGGGGTTTTGGGTGGACTTGTCAAACTCCGTACTGTTTGCATCCCTTAGTCCACAAACGTTTCTGGCAAATTCGATGGCGGCACAGTGCAGTCCCAGACACAGTCCAAGATAGGGTATCTCTTTTTCCCGTGCGTACTTGACGGCAGAGACCTTACCCCCTATGCCACGTTCTCCAAAGCCGCCCGGCACGAGGATTCCACTCACGCCTTTCAGACATTTCTCAGGACCCTCTTTCTCTACGTTCTCGGCCTCTATACGCCGCACGTTTAACTTGGTGTTATTTGCGATGCCGGCGTGGGTAAGGGCTTCATAGATAGATTCATAGGCGGACTGATGTGTTATGTATTTTCCTACCATCGCTATCTCAGTAGATGACTGAGGGTTCTTTAGTGTCTCCAGCATCCGTTCCCACTCTTGCAGGTTGTCGCCGTCTGCCCGCAGCCCCAGTTTCCTCACGATAATCTCATCAAGGCCTTGTTTCTTCAATAAGATGGGTATGTCGTATAGATACGGCTTGACGTCCGTCTCCTCTATAACGGCCTCTTTTTCTACGCTGCAAAATAACGCTATCTTGTTTCTGATATCCTGTGTGAGTGGCTTCTCGGTCCTGCAGATAAGTATGTCCGGCTGGATACCGGCCTGTCTCAGGATGCCAACGCCGTGCTGTGTGGGTTTTGTCTTCATCTCGTCAGCGGCCCTGAGATAAGGTATCAGCGTGAGGTGTATAAACAGGACGTTCTCCCTGCCTATTTCCTGCCCGAACTGCCTGATGGCCTCGAGGAATGGCTGGCTCTCGATGTCGCCCACGATTCCCCCTATCTCGGAGATGACCACGTCCACACCGGGGGTAGCTACTTTCCTTATACCGTTTTTTATCTCGTTTGTTATGTGGGGTACTATCTGAACGGTCTTACCCAGATAATCGCCCCTCCTCTCTTTTGTTATGACGGAGTGGTAAATAGAGCCGGTGGTGAGGTTGCAGTTCCTATTCGTAACGGCACTGGTAAACCTCTCGTAGTGTCCAAGGTCGAGATCTGTTTCGGCGCCATCTTCGGTAACGTAGACCTCACCGTGTTCAAAGGGACTCATGGTGCCGGGGTCTACGTTTACATAGGGGTCAAACTTCTGCAAATTTATCTTGAGTCCCCTGCTCTCGAGAAGGAGTCCTATCGAGGCGCAGTTAAGACCTTTTCCCAGAGATGAAACCACTCCGCCTGTAACAAATATGTGCTTGGCCATGTATCTTTTTATATTACGAATTCATGTATCTGTCAAGAAATGCCCTAAAATCTTCAGGTGTATCTATCCCGTGACATCTGTGAGGTGTGACAGACACCCTGATTTTGTATCCGTTTGATATTACCCGCAGCTGTTCCAGGCTCTCTGCCTTCTCGAGCTCCGTCGGGGGGAGGGAAACATACTTCATCAAGAAATCCCTCCTATACGCATATATCCCCAGATGTTTAAAGAAAATTCCCCGGCCGGATACGTCCGCTTCAAAATTACTGCTGTAAGGGATGGGAGACCTGGAGAAATAGAGGGCGTAACCGTTATTGTCCATGACTACCTTGACTGCGTGTGGGTTATTGAGCTCGTTTCGAGATATGATGGGGTTCGCCAAAGTGGACATTACGGTCTTAGGGTCATTTATTAGGGCGGCGACCACGGTATCAACCATGTCAGGTCTCACCTCCGGCTCGTCACCCTGAACGTTTACAATGATGTCTATGTCCGAGTCAAGGTCTTTTACCACTTCAGCCACTCGCTCAGTTCCGGAATTGTGACTTGGGGACGTCATTTTGGCGCACCCTCCGAAACCTTTTACCACGTCGTAGATACGTTGGTCATCGGTTGCAACTACGACACCTTCTATCCTTTTTGCCTCCTTTGTTCTGGAATAGACATGCTCGATAATATATTTCCCGGTGACAGCCTTTGCCTCGGGCAGTATACACTTGCCTGGAAGCCTTGTAGAGCCGTATCTTGCTGGTATAACGGCATAGGCCTTCATGCCGACACATGCTATCAACTGTCGGACAGCGTGTCAACACCTCATCCTTTTATAACGCCAAGCGGTTTCAATTGTACAACCTTCCGGGCGATTCCTGCGTTATGTACGACGTCCACCACCTCAGTAACATCCTTGTACGCCTCGGGTATCTCCTCAGCCAGTGTGCGCCATCCAGAGGCCTTGACGATTACGCCCAGGTCCTGCATCGCCTTTACAATATTCTTGCCCCCTACCGTCTTGGACGCCCTGCTCCGGCTCATCAGCCTCCCCGCACCGTGACAGCTTGATGCAAAGGTCTCCGCCCCTGCCGCTTCAGTACCTACCAGTACGTAGGAATTCCGGCCCATATCGCCGGGAATGAGTACCGGCTGCCCTATGGTCTTATAGGCCTCCGGGGTCTGTGGATGCCCCGGTGGCAGGGCCCTGGTTGCGCCCTTTCTGTGGATGCACAGCCTCTTTTGTCTGCCATTGACCATATGGTCCTCAAACTTGGCGATGTTGTGGCACACGTCATATATGAGGTCGAGTCCCAGTTTCTCAGGCGATTTGCCAAGCACGCTGGAAAAACTTTCCCGTACCCAGTGGGTAATCATCTGCCTGTTGGCAAATGCGAAGTTTGCGGCACAGGCCATTGCCGCAAAATAGCGCCTGCCCTCCTCGGAGTCCAGCGGTGCACAGCAAAGCTGCCGGTCGGCAAGCTCTATACCGTATTTTCTCGCCGCCGCTATCATCACCCCAATGAAGTCGTCGCAGACCTGGTAGCCAAGACCTCTGGAACCTGTGTGTACCTGGATGGCAATGCCTCCCTGTTCCAGACCCAAACCTCCGGCAAGTTCTTCGTCGTACACCTCGGATATAAGGTCAACCTCCACAAAATGGTTTCCGGAGCCGAGGGTCCCAACCTGTGCCCTGCCCCTTTCCAAGGCCCTCTGTGAGACCTCAGCAGGGTCTGCTCCTTTTATGCAGCCTCCCTCTTCAATGTGGTCAATGTCCTTCTGCCAGCCGTAGCCCTTCGACACGGCCCAGCGTGCCCCACTCTTGAGCAGGGACTCAAGCTCGTGGATGCTCAGCTTCAGGTCTTTTCTGTGTGAACCCACGCCCGTGGGGATGTTGTCAAAGAGGGTATTGACCAGTTCCCTCATCAGCCCCGATACCTCCTCGCGTCTAAGGTTTGAGCGGATTACCCTGACACCGCAGTTTATGTCGTATCCCACACCGCCGGGAGAGATTACTCCCGTCTCATCGAAGGCCGCCACGCCCCCAATGGGAAATCCGTAGCCCTCGTGGATATCCGGCATGGCCAGCGACGCCTTGACTATACCGGGCAGTGTCGCCACGTTTGCCACCTGCTGCAGGCTCTGGTCATCCTTTATGTCCCTTATTATCTTGTCGTTGGCGTAGATGATACCGTCTACCCTCATGTTGCCTTCTCTTGGCACCTTGAACCGGTACTCGTCCACCTGTACAATCTTAGGTGTAAATTCATTAACCATATATCACCATCTCTTTCCCGTCGGTAGGGGCATCCGCCTAAGGCGGACAATGTGCCCCTATAAATTAAAGGTCAACGATTACCCTTGCATGCCACCTGTTGGGTCCCTTTACCACTTCAATGCGGTGATAAGTAACGGCTTTAAGAGGCGTCAGGATGACATGGCGACCGGAACTGAATTTTTCGCCGTAGGCCGACGCCCTAAGTTCACCTGTGGAGAATCCCTTTACCTTGAATCTTTTGAAGAGTAAGTCCTCTACTTCATTGAGGTAAAGCAGTTCGTTCAGCCATCTTACCAGGAGCTGCTCATAATCTATATCTGTTTTTGTCCTGTCCGTTTCTATTTGTATGCATATGGGTCTTTCTATACTTTCCTTTACCCTGGAAAGGTCCGTATAGACGTCAAAAAGGGCGTAGGCCGCATTCTCGAACAACTCTTCCACGTCCTTACCGTATGCCACATAGGCAAGGTCTGCCGTGTGCTCAATTAAAGTATATCTCTTATCAGTCAACGTTTTCATCCCATCTCTATTATATCGCACTATCAGGGCTGTCCTTAACAGTACGAAAGCCCCACAGTTTCTCGCCACCTTCTCACTGGCAGAGGCATTTCAAAATACTCGTCAGCATCTAAAAGACAGGGGCGCAGCCCGGCCTTTGGCTGCACCCCTATACAAACCATTTAAGCGGATCTTGCGACATCAAGTGGACAAAGATATATCGAATAAAAGCTGTACTTCTAATCACCTTCCCCAGGTTCCGTGGGACGCCAACGGCCGGTGAAGAGAAGCGCTAACACTTCTATAATCCTATCCATTACTTCTTCAAATCTTTTCATCTTGGGCACCTCCCGTAAATGACCTTAAGGGATGTGTGCCTCTATATACCTTATAGCCCCTATGCAACCCCACGGTCAACAAAAATGCACGTGCTGATTAAGGCACCCGATGCTGCAAGCAGTTGACATCTAGATGTTTCCGCATATATTATGTGATGACGTTATTTGAAAACAAACGACTCTGGGACTGGCTACATGGAAATCATCTCACTGCTTCTATCTACAATCATCCTGAGACCTTATGTGTTTATGCTTCTCCTGATGCATTTAATCTCCGGGGGGCTTCAACTGGGGCCGAGGAGGATTGTTGTATTTACGCTGCTGGGCTATTGGATAGCATTCGCCTCAGAGTATTCGTCCACCAGGGTCGGCATCCCCTACGGTATGTACATCTACACCGGTGCAACACACGGTAAGGAATTGTATGTCTCCAACGTACCGTTTATGGATTCCCTGTCGTATGCCTTCCTTGCCTATTTCAGCTACTCATTAGCCATACTGGTTACGTCACAACTCTACAGGAACGGGTTCGACGTGCAGTTGGTTAGAGATAAAGAACGCTGGCGCTCAAGCGGGGTTCTGATACTTGCCGCAATATTTATGGTTATCCAGGACATAGTTGTGGATCCCGTAGCGCTCAGGGGATCGGCGTGGTTCCTGGGTCAGATATTTTATTATCCCGATGCCGGGATATATTTCGGCGTGCCGCTGTCAAATTTTTTCGGATGGCTGGTGGTTGCCCTCGCCATCATCTATTCATTTCAAAGATTTGACAGGCTAGTTGACGGATGGCCGGGTTTTAGGGACGAAGGAAGCCGCTATGCCCCTGGTAAGGCCGTGTTGGGGACTTGCTGCTATTTCGCCACCATGCTATTTAATCTCTTTATAACATTTTACATCGGGGAGTATCTGTTGGGCCTGGTGAGCCTGGTAATAGTGGTTATACTACTCTATATCGTTCGCGCATGTATCCTTGTGGCAATACGTGTAGACAGGAGCGAGTTGGAAAGAATTGCTGCATCCTCTGCCCCACTATGAGACCTCTATACAATTCTGTATCACTGTCATTCTGAGTTTTTGTAGGGGCGTATTGCAATACGCTCCTACAGGCTAACGGATTTTTGCAGAGCTATCCGGTTATTGTTTCTCTCCTATAACCAGACCAGAATCTTTGTCCAGTCGTACGGCCTTTGGTCTCTTGAAGCCGGCCTTCAGCAGCCACGTCTCAAGGTCTTTCTTGCCATAAGACGCACCCTCGCACGTACCAAGTAACATGCAGAGGCTGAAAAGCGCAGGAAATAGAGGGCCTGCCCCGGAGCTATCCAAAAGAAAATCGTGTATCACCACCTTGCCACCGGATTCAAGGGCCTCGTAACATTTCTTCAATATGCCGATGTTCGTCTCCGGCGCATAGATATGCACCAGGTTTGACACAAACACAACATCATATTCTTCATGACCTAGACCAACCTCCAGACAGTTCCCCACCCTGGTTAAAACCCGGTCTTCCAGCCCGGCCTCTTTTATGCAGCGTTTCGCTACCTCAATGTTGTCTGCCAGGTCGAAGACGGTTGCGGTAAGTCCGGGGTTTGCCCTGACAAATTCAATGGAGTAAACGCCAGGCCCGCCACCCAAATCGAGCAGATTCTTAAACGATTTCAGACTAAATTTTTTAACGATTAACCGCACCTTCTTAGTGCCGCTGCTGTGCATGGATGCCATGAAGTCTTCTAACCGTTTAGGGTCTGTTACGGTATCCCCTACCACGGATTTGCCCGTGCGCACGGCCTCCTGCAGCCTTGCCCACCTGTCCCAAAGGTTGTGCATGTGATGGATTCGTTCGCCCTGATAGAGTGGTCTCCCCCGAACGAGATATTCCGACGTGTACGCCTTATTCTCGTATTTTCCGTTTGTCTCCTTCAGGAGTCCAAGCGAGACCAGGGCATTTAGAAGCATCTCTGTAGCCCTAGGATTTGTCCCTAGTTCTTGGGCAGTTTCAATAGACGACTTTGAGCGTTCGGTCAGGAGATCGAACACACCGAGTTCCACCCCCGCAAAGATTACCTGCGACTTCCAATAGGCCCAGCTAAGCTCTTCTATATGATCGAGCATCTTCATTTGGGGTATCGTTAAGGGTCTTTATATGCGGACCTTATGTCGTTTAAGAATTCATCACGCATGCCTCTGGCTTTCGAAGGATTGCGTATCGCCTCTCCGTCTTCGAAAGCGGTAAGGATTCGGTCATAGGCATCAATCACCGCCTGATTAATCTTCGCCAGCCTCCCATTTGCAACAGTAGTGGTACATGCATCGGCTTCGTCCGGCTGGAGCATGTCCAATACCCCGCGGCATAGGCTTATTGCTGCTTTTGAAAAGGAGGTTACCTTCGGGTCGTTGAACTCGCAAAATGCCTCGTAACCGGTAACAGGGTCTAATTTTGTATCCGGTTTATTACACACCGAGCGGAAGTCAGGCGTACCTCGGAAAAAGGTCTGTCTGTGGTGCAAAATGTGGGCGGTTACTGCAGGCGTGTGCAGAAGTCTAAGCTTCTTTAAAAATTCAAAGTTCTCTCTGATGTCCGAGAGACGAGAATCAGGTTCAAACATAATGAACCCCAGTGACGGCTCTATGCCAAACCGTCTAAGGGTCTCTACCGCCCTTTCATTTACGTCCGTGAAAACGCCCTTTTTGTATCGGTTGAGGATGTGCTGACAGCCGCTCTCTATACCCAGAAAAACCTCTCTGAGTCCTGCCTGCACCAGCCTGGACAGGCTGTCTTCTTCAACGTCGTTCGCCCTGCATTCTATACCGAATCTTATATCCAACTCGTTCTCTATTAACAAATTGGCCAGTCGTGACACCCTTTTCTTGCCTTCTCTGCCGGGACCAAAGAAATTGGCGTCGGCGAAGTAGAAGTACCGTGTGCCTCGACTGACATGCAGCGAGCGAATCTCCTCGAATATGTTTTCTGCGCTCCTCCCTCTCCATGACGAATTATCATCGTTAACGTAGAACGGGTTAACGTAGCAGAATGAACAGTGACCGTAGCAACCCCTACTTCCCAATATGTAGGTGGCAATCCCCAGCCTCTCGTATCGGTGCATGTGGCTGCGGTCCGGGAAGGGAAGACTGTCAATGTCTGAGATCGGGGGTCTTGGGCTATTTTTGATAACCTTGCGTCCATCAGGTGCGTTGATGCCAAAAGCAAGTCCATCAATACCTGAGTAATCTAACGAATTGTGTAGCGTGGCAGCCTGCTGCCACGGGCACGTGCGAGCAAGCTCGCACGCTACATTCTTCGGTTGGCTCGCACCCTTAGAACGGCTATTATTCTTTTCTCCTAGAGATAAATAGGGCCTTTTAGCGTTCGTACACAACAAAAATTCTGCCAGTTCAAGAAATGTGTATTCGGGTTCTCCGATGGTTACAGAGTCAACAAAAGGAAACCTTCTGAGGATGTTTTCGTATGAGAATGTAGGATAAAAACCGAATAGGTTTATATGCGTTTGGGGGCAAAACCGGCGGAGCCGCGAAAGCATGTCAAAGACCTCTGTCGTCTTGTTCCAGAGGTAAACCGTGTGGACCCCAAGCAGTTTTGGCGGCCTTTTTTCAAGTTCTTCAAGCGTCTTTTCCATGGACCAGCCCATCAGGTTTGCGTCCAGGATTTCTGCCGGAATGTCCTGTGAGTTGAGCACTGCGGCTATATAGGGACTTAAGAGGTTTGCAGACAGCGGGGCATTCACCACGTCCTGAAGCCTGTCAGGGTCCTTTGGCCGCGGGTGTTCAAGGAGTATGACAGGGGAAGTTTCCTTCACGACAGTCCTTGTGGCCGTCCACTCCGTTTTCAGGTGTTTTGAGGGGTCTCAAACCATTTAAAGGGCCGCAGTCAGACTTCTTTTTCTACTCTTTTCAAGATAAGGCTTATAGTAGTCCTTGACCGTCTTCAGGGAACAGAGTTTGCCGCACATGGTGCATGTGTCGCCATCCATGGGCGGACGGCTCTTGCGTATCTCCCTGGCCCTTTCCTCGGTTATCGCGGTGGAATACTGGGTCTCCCAGTCCAGGTCCCTTCTTGCCACCGCCATCTTCATATCCAGATTTTTAACCTTATCCTTCAGTTTGACCATATCGCCTACGTGGACGGCAATCTTGGCGGCCATAACGCCTTCCCTGACGTCTTCAACTCCGGGCAACGCAAGGTGTTCCGGCGGAGTTACGTAGCAGATAAAGTCTGCGCCATACATGGATGAAAGCGCGGCTCCTATGGCCGAGGAGATGTGGTCGTAGCCTGGGGCCACATCCGTAGTGATTGGCCCCAACATGTAAAAAGGCGCATTGTTACTCAGTCTTTTCTGGAGAAGCACGTTTGCCTCTATCTCGTCTATGGGTATGTGACCGGGGCCTTCAACGATGCACTGAACGTCCCTTGACTGGGCGTATTCGGCGATTTCTGAGTTGATGATAAGCTCCTGTAT
>MHZB01000086.1 GCA_001828605.1 Planctomycetes bacterium RIFCSPLOWO2_12_FULL_50_35
AGGCTGACTGTATAAAAATAAATGGGCAGACACAGGGGTCTGCCCCTACGTACAATCAATTCCTGCTAAAGATGCCGCAGGTCTAAGGCCCTGCACCGCCTTATTGTAGTTAATACGTCTTAAAATGAATCTACTGGAAAAACTCAGACTGATTCTTATCACGGACAGAAGCCTCTCAAAGCTCCCGCCGATGCAGGTGGTACGCAGGGCACTCGAGGGGGGTGTCACCGCCGTGCAGCTCAGGGAGAAAAACCTGGACAGCAGAAATATATATTTTCTGGCATCCGAGATGAGGAACATGACAAACGAATATAATGCCCTTCTCATCATAAACGACCGCATAGACATTGCCCTGGCCGTTAAAGCTGACGGCGTTCACATGGGAAAAAATTCAATGCCCATTATGGAGGCCCGAAGGCTGCTGGGACGCGATAAACTCATAGGCTTCTCCGCCCACAACATGCAGGAGGCGGTAGGGGCAGAGGAAAACGGCGCAAACTACATAACCCTTAGCCCCATCTTTCAGAGCCCGGGCAAGGACAAACCCATTGGCCCGGAAGCGATACGGATAGTAAGGGAAGGTCTCAGGATACCCGTTATAGCCCTGGGCGGTATAAAAGAAGATAACATACAGGACGTCCTAAACCATAAGGCCGACGGTGTGGCCGTGGTCTCTGCAATAATGGCCTCTGAAGACCCAAAGGCGGCGGCCGAGCGGCTCCGCCGGAAGTTGGACTCATGCGAACCTGCTTAATGAGACCTATAAAAAATTGTTCTAACACTCTGTGTCATTCTGAGCGTAGCGAAGAATCTCCAAAATACGAGATTCTTCGGTCGTTTCACTCCCTCAGAACGACAATTACGCAGGGATTTTCAAAACTCTCTTAATAAACATACGAGACATACAAGTGACTCATTTAACGGACCATAAAAGCGAACAGCGCGAGCACTGGCACAGCCCCGAGGGAAAGTTTATCCGCGAGGTAATCCTTGGGATAAACGACGGCCTCATCGAGACGCTCGGTTTTGTCACGGGCGTCTTCGGCGCAACCGCCGCCGGCAAGATAATAATCGTAACAGGAATGGCCCAAATTATCGCAGGCTCAATCTCAATGGCCGTAGGGGCGTACATCTCCCAAAAATCATTTAAAGAATTTTACGACAAGGAGGAAGAAATAGAAAAGAGAGAATTGGAGGCCAAACCCGAAGAAGAGCGGGCAGAGATAGAGGCAATCTACAGAAAGAAGGGATTTAAAGAAGATGAGCTGAAAACAGTGGTCAGCCGTATAACACTAGACAAAAAGGTATGGTTAGAGACCATGATGACGCAGGAATTGGGCCTCGTCAGTGAGGGTTATACCAATCCTGTAAAGTCTGGTGCCGTCACTGGCCTATCGTACATACTCGGCGCAATCCCGCCGCTCTCGCCCTATTTCTTATTTCCCGTTGACAAGGCATTCGTTGCGTCCGTCCTTCTCTCCATGGTATTTCTCTTTTTTGTAGGCAGTATGAAGAGCCGCTGGGCGCGTATCTGGTGGATGTGGAGCGGTGTTGAGGTAATGGCGTTTGGACTGGGTGCAGTGATTATCACCTACTCCATAGGAAAACTAATCTCGATGGTCTTTGCAGTAGATATTACTTTATAGCAGATGAGTAGGGGCGCCCCGGCGGGTCGTCCCTACTTTAGAGACTTTACCGGCTAAGGGGAAAGAAAATGTCACTTATAGAAAATATCAAGTTCAACGAGAAAGGGCTTATCCCTGCAATAATAGTAGATGATGTGGACAGCCGTGTGCTTACCCTATGTTACATGAATAAGGACGCCGTGGCGAAGACCCTTGAGACGGGACTTGTACACGTCTTCAGACGCTCACAGAACCGCCTGATGATAAAGGGCGAGACGTCAGGCCATACCCAGACGGTAAAGAATGTCTCTATAGACTGCGAAGGCAATTCCGCCCTCTTCAGGGTGGAGCAAAAGGTGGCGGCATGCCATGCCGGATACCGCTCATGTTACTACCGCGAGTATAACCCCAAGACAAAGTCGCTGGAGATTCGAGAAACCAGGGTCTTCGAACCCGATGCGGTCTACAAAAAGGATAAATAACAACGAGGGGACAGCATGACTCCCTGTAAAAGGCTGTTTTGTACTGCAAAAGAACCTGCTCGGGGAAGACAGCCCTGCGTATCACGACCTGTAACATTTTGTATCCTGCCTTTTGTGTTCCTCCTCTCTGTAACCAATCCCTCCTTGGCCGCCTCAGTCGGATGGGCCGCCACCTATGGCGGAAGCAAATCAGATTACGCCTCCGCCATCCAACAAACCGACGACGGTGGATACATAGTAGCTGGCGGGACAGAGTCATTTGGTGCAGGGAAGGAGGATTTTTTGATATTGAAGCTTACACCCGATGGGGCTGTCGAGTGGCAGAAGACCTACGGGGGAGCCGATGAGGATAGGGCCTACTTCATCCAACAGACCGGTGATGAAGGATACATAGTGGTTGGTAAGACAGAGTCCTTCGGCGCCGGTGATGAAGACGTTTGGGTCTTGAAGCTCAGACCCGATGGATCTGTAGAGTGGCAAAAGACCTATGGGGGAACTAATCGGGATACGGCCTTTTCCATCCAGCAGACCAGCGACAGGGGATACATAGTAGCCGGCGGGGCGGCGTTTTCTAGTGAGGGGAGAAACGACGCCTGGGTACTGAAACTTAGATACGACGGTACGGTAGAGTGGCAAAAGACCTGTGGAGGAACTGGTTCGGATGATGTCATTTCCATTCAGCAGACCGACGACGGCTACATAGTGGCTGGTCTAACAAAGTCCTTTGGTGACGAGAAGAATGCTGCCCTTGTCTTAAAGCTGGGAACTGACGGAACCATGGAGTGGCAGAAGGCGTACGGGGGAATTAGTAAGAACGTAGCCCTTTCCATCCGTCAGACCCGTGACGGAGGGTTCGTGGCGGCCGGCATGACGACCTCATTGGGCGCCGGGTTGATGGCCGCCTGGGTTCTGAAGCTAGGGCCTGACGGAACCACGGAGTGGCAGAAGGCATATGGGGGAGCGGGCACCGACACGGCCGTTTCAATCCGGCAGACCAGCGACGATGAGTATATAGTGGTCGGTGTAACAACGTCATCCGGTGCCGGGAATGAGGACGTCTGGGTCTTAAAGCTGAGAACTGACGGGACAGTGGAGTGGCAGAAGACATACGGGGGGATTAATCGGGATATTGCCGCTTCCATCCAACAGGCTGCTGACGGGGGATACATAGCGGCCGGCCAGACAAAGTCATTTGGTGCCGGGGATAAGGACATTTGGGTCTTGAAGCTAAGACCCGACGGCTCTATAGACCCTTCCTGCGAATTCATAAGGGATACCAGCGCCTCTGTAGGACTCGGTCTCGCCACATTCAAGTCCCCAGGCGTAAATGTTAGGGATAGTGGTGCAACCCCGCAAGACTCCTCGGCAGTGGTTAAGGATACAAACGTTTCGGCAAACATACTGTGTGCCTCTACGGTGATTAAATGATTTCAGTAACGGTACTGGCGTGGGTGGGCAGAGACTGCATTACCCTAACTGCGTATATACTCTGGGATTGTTATATAGTGTCTAACCCCCCTGTTTTATTTACATTATAATCCGACCAAACTATGGTTCATTTTCACTTCCATCTCAATATATAAGCTATGGTAGTGGACCGTCCTCCTCCTTCGATATCGCTTCCCTCTTTTAGCTCGATAAGAAGGGAGCCTGCGGCAGGGGAGGTAACTTCCGTAATGCCCGAGTATATAATTGTACCCCACTTAATTGTGCAGAGGAGTTCGCCATCAAATACCTGGTCACTATTTTCTTTGTGCCATTTGATAATTTTGCCGTTTAGGGGAATCTGAACGGTAACTGGTTCTCCTCTTTCTATCTTTACTTTAAATGGTTCTTCGTATCTCATTATTTTCTCCTCTCAGGTACCAATTGTTTTAGCAATTTTCTTAAGATTCGGAGGCTCTGCAAAACTCAATTTATAAAATCCAGGGTAATGCACCCCCTCGAGGTGGAAAGTTAGGGCAGGAATGATGCAAGACTTCCACTTTATGTCTTTATCCACCAGAGAAACTTAGTGAATAGGATAACCTCCCTGTTTACCCTCAAGGGGGGTAGGAAACTTAAAGAAACCAACAGACTCTTTCAGTGGCCTCGTTAAGGATTAATTAAGGAAGTTTAGGCTGGCATTTACGCTAGTATAAATTTACTACCTTGTTCAAAAAAAGTAAATGGCTGGATTCAACGGGTTGCTACAGGATTTAACAGGTAGGAGACCTCTGCAAAATACCGCAAAATGTCATTCTGAGCCACCGAAGGTGGCGAAGAATCTCTAATGTAGCGTGCGGGCCGTGCCAGAGGCAGGTCTCCACCAAAGGCGGATGACTTGCTCACACATAATCGTGGCAGTCCGCCTTAGGCGGACCACGCTGCACACTTCGTTCAAGACGACAATACGATATAGGAGGCTTTCTCAAAGATCTTATTCTGGGGAAGTAAGCCCTCCCCAAAAGCCCACCACAAATAAAAGGGGAAAACCCTTGAAAAGATTTTTTTCGGTGATATATTAGCGTGTTATATATTTTGGGGAGTGCTGTATAGTCCGGAGAATCCGTAAGACACGTTAAGTCCTTGTGCCATAACGGCGAGAGGTTTCGCAGCCGCTTTCCCAGAGAGGGTTTTCGGTTCAAGCCTTGCCGCCTACCGGAAAGCTGAAAGTTCTTTTCTTACCTTCTTTTGCCGGGGAAGATAACGTATAAAATTTAGATTTCAGGGTGTGGGGTGCGGAAAGTACCAAAGAGTATGGGGAAAACAAAATATGGATAGAACTTCACTTTATTTAAAACTGTTCCTTGCCACTGTGTTTATGGGAACAGCCCTGGGATGTGCGGAGACAGAAGAGCTCAGAAGCCTTAACCGCCGCCAGGCCATAACCATAAGAGATCAATCCGATGAGATAGAAAAGCTTAAGGCTGAGGCGTCCCGCTACAAGGACCAAGCAACAAAGGAATCGGATGAGAAGTCAAGACTGATGGCAGAGCTTGACAATCTTGCCAAGGCAATTGGCGGTGGCGCCTCCGTAAGGCAGACGCCGGAGGGGCCGGTAATCCAGCTCCCGGAAATGATACTTTTTGACTCCGGAATGGCAAACATCAAACCGGAGGGAGAAAAGGCGCTCAAAAAGATTGCAGAACACTTACAGTCGCGTCCCGATGAAAGCATTAGCATAGTCGGCCACACGGACGCTGACCCCATAGTAAGGACCAAGTACATGTGGAACACGAACCACCACCTTGCGGCCGGAAGGGCGCTCAGCGTATTCGAGTATCTTACAACTCAGGGCGGCGTAGACCAGAGCCGTGTATTCATCGTAAGCTACGGTCCAAACCGTCCGGTGGCGGACAACGCAACGGATGACGGCAAGAGAAAGAACAGAAGGGTAGAATTCATGCTTACAACCTCTGATGGGAAGTAAGGTGGTGAAATACTGTAAGTCCCGTTATGGGCAGCGCCACCTGACTCCTCGCAGGGTTGTTGAGAAATAGTCGTTATGGCTAAGGTTGTGAAAAATGCTGGGGCTCCAGCTAACGATAGCCTCCTGTGGAATTTATTCACCTCAGTAAAGCTGGCCGTAGTGTTGATATTTCTTATGGCCTTAGCCTGTGTGCTGGGTACGTTCATCGTCCAGGATAAGCTTCCTCAAGAATACGTCACTCGCTACGGAGAAAGCCTTGCGTCTTTCCTGCAGTTTTTCCAGCTGACTCACGTATTCCAATCCCACTGGTTCATCCTGCTGCTTCTGATGCTCTGTGTCAACCTTGTTTGCTGCACAATAGAACGCTGGCGCGGGGACATACTGCAACTGGGCTTCGTCCTTACTCACACCAGTATAATACTCATCCTTATCGGCAGCATAATCGGACTGGGGTTCGGCCAAAAGGGTGTAATCTGGATAGCCGAGGGCCAAAAGATACAGCAGTTTACCCGTCACGACGCCTCAACGGCACCCCTTCCCTTTGAGCTGGAACTGGTGAAATTCATCACAGAGAAACACGACCCAAAATTCGAACTCCTCACCTACATCAAGGACAAACACAGTGAAAAAGTGCTGCCGATAGACGTAAGGACTCCACAGCACATATCGAGGAGTCCGTACACCGTAACGATAAAGGAATACATCCCGGATGCGGCGCTTTTGGAGGAGGCGGTAAACAATTCCGATGCGTCGGAAAACCCCGCCGTCTTTGTCCAGCTCTATAATTCAAAGGAACCGGCCGTGGAGGGATGGTTAGTGGCAAAGGACCGAAACACGTACGTTGACAACAAAAGAGACCTGAAACTGGAGTACAGGTGGTTAAACTCTGCAGAAGCCCTCGACAAGGCCACTACCCAGACAGGGACATCGGAAAAGCCCACGCTCACCATAACCCTTGAAGAGAAGAAGACGTCCAAGGTGTTCCCCGTAGAGATAGGGCAGAGTGTCAGCCTTGAGGAATATAATGTTAAGTTCTTGGAGTTTGTGCTCGACTTCACCCAAAAAAACCTGCCCATGAACCAACAACAGCTGGTAAACCCCGCCGTCAGGATAGAACTGCAGGGACCTCAAGGTACGGAATCCCGCTGGGTATTTGCCTATTTTCCCGATTGGGACCAGATGCACCCTACCAAGAACAAAGGCCTGAAACTAACGTGTAATGTACCCCAAAACACCTCTTTTGTCGGCCAACAAATAAGGATACTTCACGGTCCCGACAATAAGAGGCTTTTTACGTACATAAAGGATGATAAGATAATACAAACGGCAAACTGGGAACTGGAAAAGAAGTACGATATCGGCGGCACAGGCCATCAACTGGCCATAGCAAAGTTTTATCCCAATTTTGGAATTAAACAATCGGTAGTGAAACGTTCGGATGCGTTAGTAAAGCCGGCCGTACACGTGGAAATAACCGGGCCTGCGGGCACGTTTACCGACTGGGTATTCGCCGATGAGGAAGACGCCACTCCGTATACGGACGGAAATTTCTTTTTACTTTACAAACAATTTGGAGAAAATATAAAGGACTGGAAAAGCACGCTCAGGGTAATCGACGGCGGCGAGGTGGTTGCGGAAAAAACCATCGAGGTCAACGACCCGCTAAAATACGGCGGGTACGCCTTCTACCAGTCAAGCTACGACCCGGAGAACCCGAAAATCTCTGGTCTACAGGTGGCCCGTGACCCCGGTGTCTCGTTGGTTTATGTAGGGTTTTCTACACTTTGTTTTGGTATAATCTTCATCTTCTACCTAAAACCGCTTGTAAGGCGAAAAATACAGACGATGAAGGCGGAGGAGGAAAAATAGGATGGGATATGTAACCATTAACATTACTCTGGTGGCCTTTATAGTGGCTTCTGTCGCCTATGTCATGAAGGAAGTATGGAAGCCGGAAATACTTCGCAAGGGGTCGATTGCCATATTTATCGTCGCCTTTGCCCTGAACACCGTGCTGGTTATAAACAGGTGGATGGAGTCAGGCCACGCACCTTTCTCTAATTTGTACGAGTCGCTTATCTTCTATGCCTGGTCCGTCGGCTTTGTGTATCTGGTACTTGAGTACATGTACAGCCTGAGGATAGTAGGGGCGTTGGCGGCAGTGATGATAATGCTTACGCTACTTTACGCCTCTACCTCCGATGAGACCATAAGGCCCCTTATGCCCGCGCTGCAGAGCAATTGGCTCACCGTACACGTAATCACCTACTTCATAGGCTATGCCGCACTGGGCATATCATTCATCACCGCCATCCTGTACCTGATAGGGCGGACGAGACCAAGCGGAACCATTATAGCAGCGGCTTCGGGTATAGACTTCGAGAAGCTCTCGTATAAGATTGTCGCATTTGGTTTCCCGTTCTTGACACTGGGTATGGTCACCGGTGCGGTATGGGCAAACAAGGCATGGGGCACGTACTGGTCATGGGACCCGAAAGAGACGTGGTCGCTGATTACCTGGCTGATATACCTTGTATACCTGCACTCACCGCTGGTACTACCTAAGTTGAGTATAATCTCGAAGGAAAAAAGACCCGTGTTCCAGAGCGTATGTCTGGTAGTGGCCTTTAGTGCGGTAATCTTTACCTATCTGGGACTCTCATACCTGCCGTCAGCCTCAGACAGCGCACACGTTTATCAGAACCAATAAACGCACTAGATGTCAAAAGAGGAAGAAAGGGTCAGGGCCCACGTATTCGTCGAGGGCAGGGTCCAGGGCGTATTCTTCAGGGCTACGACTTACGAGATGGCCTCCGCTCTGGACCTGTCAGGATGGGTTAGAAACTGTCGAGACGGCCGGGTTGAGGCCGTCTTCGAGGGTAAGTGCGGCGACGTTGAAGAAATGATAAAATGGTGCCATAAAGGCCCGCCCGGCGCTATCGTAAGCAAGGTTGTTCTCAACAGGGAAGAACCTCGCGGGGAATCCGGCACGTTCTCCATCAAGTATTACTAGACCCCTGCCAAATTACCTTCCTAAAGAGCCTGTCTCGCAGTATATTTGAACGCAGGGCCAAAGCTTCGTCCAGGTGAATCCGTCCTCGGCGCGACCTGCGGCACCCTCTTTTTACGTACTGGTCGAGCTTGCTCGATATTGTGCAGAGTAAACTCTGCCACTACAGATCTTATTGGGATTCTATCGTTTTCTATCTGTGTGGCATGCGAGTTTATCTCGCACGTTATTTATTTCAACTATGAATTATGACTTCAACGTAATTGTGGTCGGTGGCGGGCATGCGGGATGTGAGGCGGCGCTGGCTGCGGCACGCATGGGGTTCAACACCGCCCTCATTACCATGGACCCGGACACTATCGCACAGATGTCCTGTAATCCAGCCATCGGGGGACTGGCAAAGGGACAGTTGGTCCGTGAGATAGACGCGCTCGGCGGGGAGATGGCAAAGGTCACTGATGCCACGGGTATCCAGTTCCGCATGCTCAACACAAAAAAAGGCCCTGCCGTCCGCTCACCGCGCGCCCAGGCCGACAAACACCTCTACAAAGAGGAGATGCGGCGGAGACTGGAGACGCAGGAGAATCTGTTTATTCTACGGGATACGGCGGAGTCCCTCCTGATGGATAGAAACAAGGTTGCAGGGGTCGGGGGAGGTTCTGGCGTAGAATACAGGGCAGAAGCCGTTATCATCACTACCGGTACGTTCCTGCGGGGCGTTATGCACACGGGTAAGACCATAACGGTCGGCGGCCGGGCCGGAGAGCCCTCGGCGGAGAACCTCTCCGGCTCACTCCGGGCCGTTGGCCTTGAACTGGGACGTCTTAAGACGGGCACTCCTCCCAGGCTGAACGCAGGGGGCATACCCTTCGAAGAATTAGCATCGCAGCACGGAGACGAACGACCACAACCATTCTCATTTTCTACCGCTGAGATAAGGCGGCCTCAAGTTCCCTGTTACATTACTTACACGAATCCCAAGACGCATAAAATCATAAAGGACAATCTGGACCGCTCACCCCTGTACACAGGTCAGATAAAGGCCATAGGGCCGCGCTACTGTCCTTCAATCGAGGACAAGGTGGTCCGCTTTGCCGATAAAGATGCACATCAGGTCTTCCTCGAACCGGAAGGTCTGGACAGTCAGGAAATTTACTGTAACGGCATATCTACAAGCCTGCCCTGCGACGTACAGGAGGAGCTTGCACACTCCATAAGGGGACTCGAAAGAGCGGAGATTGTACGCTACGGATATGCCGTGGAATACGATTTTGTGCCGCCCACCCAGATAAAGGCAAACCTGGAGACGAAGTGCGTAGAGGGGCTGTTCCTTGCGGGCCAGATAAACGGCACCTCAGGATACGAGGAGGCGGCGGCACAGGGAATAATGGCGGGGATAAACGCAGTACTAAAGCTCCAAGGAAGACCGCCGTTCATCCTAGACCGTTCCGAGGCGTATATTGGCGTGCTAATAGACGACCTTGTGACAAAAGGGACCCTTGAACCCTATCGTATGTTCACGTCCAGGGCGGAGTACAGGCTCATACTCAGACAGGACAACGCTGACAGGAGACTTATGAAATACGGCCACCAATTCGGACTTATATCACGTCCGCAGTGGAACAGACTCGAAGAGAAGGAATCCCTAATCAACTGGACCAGGGCATATCTCAAAGAAAACCTTTGCAGGGGAGAATCTCTGGAAAAGATCCTCAGGAGACCGGAAATAGATTTCAACCACGTGATGGAACTGGACTTAGGCCATAAACTAAAGAAGAAAGAACTCCCACAAGACGTCAAAGAACAGGTCGAAATAGAGGTTAAATATGAAGGCTACATACAGAGGCAGTTGGCACAGGTCGAGAAATTCAAGAAGATGGAAACACTGGGCCTTCCGTCATGGCTCAATTACAGTAAGATTCCCGAGTTAACAAATGAGGCCCGCCAGAAACTTAACCAGATTAGACCTACCTCTCTCGGACAGGCCTCCCGCATCTCAGGCATATCCCCTGCCGACATCTCCGTCCTCCTTATCTACCTGAAGGGCAAAGCCGACAGGAGCAGATCGCCTGCCTAACAGTACGGCAGGGCAACTCTACACCTTCAAACTCATCAGGAACTCTGCGTTTGTCTTGGTCTTTGTCAGTCTTTCTCTCAGCAGCTCTATCGCCTCTACCGGGTTGGTCTCGCTCAGTACCTTCCTAAGCAGCCATACCCTCTTGAGTTCCTCCGGGTCGAGAAGCAGTTCTTCCTTACGTGTGCCAGAGCGCGTAATGTCTATGGCAGGGAATAACCTGCGGTCTGCAAGTTTCCTGTCCAGATGGAGCTCCATGTTGCCGGTGCCCTTGAACTCCTCATATATGACGTCGTCCATACGGCTTCCCGTATCTATCAACGCAGTGGCAACTATGGTAAGGCTGCCGCCCTCTTCAATGTGCCTGGCGGCGCCAAAGAACCTCTTCGGTCTCTGGAGGGCGTTTGCGTCTATACCACCGGAGAGAATCTTGCCGCTGTGCGGGACCTCCGTGTTATAGGCCCGTCCAAGCCGGGTAATAGAGTCCAGGAGTATAAGAACGTCCTTGCCGCACTCAACCATCCTCTTTGCCTTCTCTATCACTATTTCCGCAACCTGTACGTGCCGGCTGGCAGGCTCATCGAACGTGGAGCTTATCACTTCTGCCTGCGTGGCACGCTCCATCTCGGTAACCTCTTCCGGCCTCTCGTCTATCAGAAGGATGATGAGCACTACCTCCGGATGGTTCTTACTCACCGCATTAGCTATCTTTTGGAGCAACACGGTCTTTCCTGCGCGCGGGGGCGATACAATAAGCCCCCTCTGCCCCTTTCCGATCGGGGTAATTAAGTCCATTACCCTTGTGTCGAGCTCTTTTGTGGCTGTTTCAAGTAGCAGCCGCTCATCGGGATGCAGCGGTGTCAAGTCGTCGAAGATCACCCTTTCGCTCATCAACTCAGGGTCTTCAAAGTTTATGGCCTCAACCTTGAGGAGCGCAAAGTACCTCTCATTCTCCTTTGGCGGACGTATCTGCCCCGATACTACAGCACCGGTCCTTATACCAAATCGCCGTATCTGGGAAGGAGAGATATAGATGTCGTCAGGGCACGGCAGGTAATTGTAGTCAGGGGAGCGCAAGAAACCAAAACCCTCTTGCAATACCTCCACCACGCCCTCGCCGTACATGAGACCATCCTGAGTGACACGATCCTTCAAAATCTTGAAGATAAGATTCTGTTTTTTAAGGCCCTGATACTCCTGCACACCCTCTTTCTTGGCCAGTTCCTGAAGCTCCTTCATCGTCATCTTTTGGAGCTCACGGATGTGGAGCTCCTCCTTGGCATGCGGCTCCTTCTTTATTACCTCTGCCGGTTCTTGTACTGCGGTACTGTTCTTTTGCTGTTTAACTGCCATTACATTCCTCCAAAATTATTCTAATAAATTGAATCTGTCCAAAAAATCTCTCACCTGTCTGAGCGCATCCTCCGTTGAAGAATTATTGTCAATCACATAGTGGGCCATCCTGCTTTTCTCTTCCACCGGAGACTGAAAGCGTCCTCGTCTGGCCACCTCTTCGGAATTCCACCCCCTGTCCTCCACAGCCCTTTCTTTCTTCACCCTCTCCTCTGCCGCCACAAAGACGAGTAGGTCGCAGAGTTCAGTAAGCCCCGTCTCATAAAGAAGTGCGGCATCCACGACAACCATCCTTTCCTCGCTTCTTGCAATTTCCCGGCGGATGGTCTCGAGTATCAAGGGGTGAAGGATGTCGTTTAACTCCCTAAGCGCTTTTGCATCGGAGAAGACCAGCCGCGAGAGTTTACTGCGGTCGACCGCTCCACCTTTGTCCAGCACGTCTTTACCCCATCTCTTAACCAGTTTTTCCTTGATCTCGGGAGCGCTTAGAAGGCTGTGGCCAATCTTATCTGCATCAATAACCTTGGCCCCAAACGAACCCAGCATCCCCGCCACAGTGGTCTTGCCGCTTGCAATGCCGCCCATGATGCCTATTACCGTGGGTCTCATATAGTTGGGCGTTTATTCCACTTCCAGCCAATTCTTGCCTGTCTTTACGTTCACCTTTACAGGCACCTGAAATTCGATGGCCTGCGTCATCTCCTCCTCGATGGCTCTTCTGACGGTATCCAGCTCCTCTTTTGGTAACTCAAACAGCAGTTCGTCGTGTATTTGTAACAACATCTTGGTGCTGGAGTCCATTTTCTTTAAGCGGGCATGCACCCGGTTCATGGCAACCTTTATAAGGTCTGCAGCCGAGCCCTGTATTATGGTATTAATGGCTATACGTTCTGCCAGAGACCTTTTTTGTTTATTTTGTGCGCTTATACCCGGCACAGGCCGTTTCCTTCCAAGTATGGTGGTTACGTAGCCCCTTTCCCGCGCCTCTTCGATAGACCTCTCACGGAAGCGTTTAACACCCTCAAAGAATTTGAAGTACGATTCAATAAACGCACTGGCCTCTTTTAGCGTTATCCCCAGGTCCCTTGAGAGACCTAATGGACCAAGTCCGTAAACTATCCCGAAGTTGACGACCTTTGCGGCCCTGCGCATCTCAGGAGTCACTTCGTCCAGCCTCACACCATATACCCTTGAGGCTACAGAGGCATGGATGTCCCGGTCTTTTTGGAATGCCTCGACCAGGGCATGGTCTTCGGAGAAATGAGCCAGTATCCTCAACTCTATCTGAGAATAGTCCAGAGACATAAATATAAGGCCCTCCCGCGATGGCACAAAGGCGCGACGTATCTGTCTGCCCAGGTCTCCACGCACCGGTATATTTTGCAGATTAGGCTCGCTTGATGAGAGCCTCCCAGTTGCGGTAACCGTTTGATTAAAGGACGTGTGCACCTTTCCCGTCCTGGCACTCACCATCTTCGGCAAGGCATCTACGTACGTGGACTTAAGTTTGCTCAACTGCCTGTGTTCTACCAGCAGGGCGGGTAATGGGTGCTGCCTTGACAGTATTTCCAACACACTGGCAACGGTGGACGGACCTGTCTTTGTCTTTGTCTTAGTCAGTGGTGCCAGGCCCAGTTTTTCAAAGAGTATCCTTGCTATCTGCTTAGGGGAATCCACGTTAAATTTCTCCCCGGCCAGACGAAAGATATCTTCTCCAAGCGTGGAGAGTCTTTTATTTAAATGCTCGGACATCTCTTCCAGGGGCTTGGTGTCGAGTCTTATACCTGCATATTCCATCTCGGCCAGCACACTTACCAGGGGTACCTCCACCCCTTGGAAAAGCTCCATAAAGCCGTTTTGCTCCAGGAGCGGACGCATCCGGCAGGCAAGTCTGTAGGCTACGTCTGCATCCGCACAGGCATATCTGGCTATTTTTTCAAGCTCCACCTTGTCCATGGTGAGTTGTGCCTCGCCGGAACCTATAAGCTCGGTTATCGGCGTCATCTGATAGGATAAGAACTGTACAGCCAACTCATCGAGACTGTGCCTCCTGCGAGTAGGGTTAAGCAGATAAGAGGCAACCATCGTGTCAAAGTCTATGCCCTTGAGTTCGATGTCGTAGTTCTTAAGGACTGCGTAGTCGTACTTCAGGTTTTGTCCTATCTTTTTTATCTTTGGATTCTCGAGTAGGGGTCTTAGATGCTCAAGGACGTCTTGTGTAAGCGAGGTACCTCCTTCGGGCGCAAGCAGAGGTACATAGTATGCCTCACCTTCTTTCCATGAAAAGGAAAGGCCGACTATCCGGGCCTCTACGACACTGAGGCTTGTGGTCTCAAGATCAAAGGAGAATACCTCCCGGCCCGATAATTCCTTAAGAAAATCCTGGAACCGGTCAGGCGTGTTTATGATATGATATTTTTCCTCCCTCACCGCTGCTTCGGGCGTCATCTGTGCCAGAAAGCTGTTGAAACCAAGTTCCCTAAATAGCCCCCTCAGTTCGTCTTCATCTCCACCTTCCCAACGGCAGGCTCCAAGGTCCAGCTCAACGGGTACATCAAGGGATATAGTTGCCAACCGTTTGGAGAGTTGTGCCTGCCGGCTGGAGGTACGAAGACTTTCCCTGATCTTTTCCATGCGTTTACTGCCGTTGAGGCTGTCAAGATGTTCCAGAATGCCCTCCAGGGAGCCCCACCTGTGGATAAGTTCCAATGCCGTTTTTGGCCCAATACCCGGCACCCCGGGTATGTTGTCGACACTGTCACCCGTCAGGGCCAGCATGTCTTTCACCTGTTCGG
>MHZB01000087.1 GCA_001828605.1 Planctomycetes bacterium RIFCSPLOWO2_12_FULL_50_35
CGCAAAAATTTAGTTTTTGTTTTCTTTGCAAGCTTGTTTCTTTAAAGAAGTTATAATTGTAGTCCACCTTCCCCGTTGTGTCAACACTAAGCGGGGGTATCTAAAGGGGTTGTGGTTAAATTGATTATTTCTGTAGTTGCAATAATTGGGGAGCTTCTTTATGTAGCGTTGGAGCTTGCCCCAACGCTTTGTCATGGATGAAGGGAGTTATAGTTCCCCCTCCAAGGCATGTCCCTTCTTCAGGAACTCTTTCTTAAGGTGGGTGCTGGAGTGGTTCTTTGGGTCGCCGACGATGGCTATCTCTCCCCCGTAGGAGAGTACGGTCTCCCTTTCAGGGACGTTCTCGCGTGTATAGTCCGTTCCCTTGGCATGGACGTCGGGTTTGAGTTTGAGGATGATTGAGTCTGCACTGGGTTCTGAGAAGCAGGTAACGTAATCTACGTCTCTCAGGGCGGCGACTATCTCCATCCGCTCTTCCTCGGGCATCAAGGGGTATTTGGGTCCCTTGAGACCCCTGACGGAGCTGTCGCTGTTAATGCCCACCACAAGCACGTCGCCGATGGCCTTTGCACCCTTCAGACACCGTATATGGCCTACGTGGATGACGTCAAAACAGCCGTTGCAAAACACAACTCGTTTACCACGGGACTGCAGGTTCTCTATCATGGAGGCGAGTCTTTTGTGGTCCCTTACCACCTCACCCATTGTTTTTACCTTTCGGGTCTTTGTTAAGATCTTTGGCGATGATCTCTATCAGCTCAGAACGGTTCACGGTGGCAGTGCCGTTTTTCATCACTACAACACCGGCGGCATAATTTGAGAGCCTGGCCGCCTGTGCGAAGTTGGCCCCGGCAGGTATGGACAGACCAAGCAGTACCGTCACGGTATCGCCAGCCCCCGTGACGTCCGTAACCTCATCGGTCCCACAGATGGGTATGTTCTCTACGTTGCCGGTCTTCTCGAACAACATCATCCCGCGGTTCCCGCGGGTAATAACGACCGCCTCTGACTGCATCTTTTTCAGCAGTTCCTTACCCGCCTTCAGCACGTCACCCTCGCCGTTTATGCTTATGCCGGAGGCGGCCTCCGCCTCAGCCTCGTTAGGGGCGATTATTCTTGCACTGACGAAGTCGCATATCCTGTTACGGGAGTCCGCCACTACCGTCTTTTTTCTGGCAATACTGTTAATTTTTTCCAACACCTTGGGCGTTATTATGTCGTAGCCGTAGTCGGAAACTACCCAGACGTCTACCTTCTTATTTATCTGGTCAATGTAGTCCAGTATGTTCTTTTCCATTGAGGCGGGCATCTTCCAAGAGACCTCCTTGTCAATTCGGACGACCTGTCGCTTGGAGGCGTGCGTGTCGCCGGCAAGGAGGCGCGTCTTGGATATGGTGCCACGCCCTTTTGACACAAACACACCGGTAACGTCAACCCCGTCTTTGGAGAAATAATCCCTCAGGAAGTCGCCTTCTTTATCGTCGCCCACGATTCCTATGGGGAACACCTTTGCCCCTAACTTGGAGAGGTTGTTGATGGTGTTACCGGCGCTGCCGGGAATGATAGTCTCCCCCTCATATTTCACGACTATGACAGGGGCTTCCCTTGAGAGCTTGAACGGCCGGCCGTACATATATACGTCGGCCACTATATCCCCTATTACCGCCACACTTACACGGGGGAAGTTGTCAATTATCTTAATATATGTACGAAATGCATCTTTCACCTTGATACTCCCTTTAAGATGGTGCTATTATATGGGTTATAAACACGGTGTCAAGGAACGGGCTTTGGTCCGAGATACGTGTTAATCGTCATTTATAATATTGTGTGAGGGTTCTACGGGCGGTAAATGCAGTTAACCATACAAAAATACGTCCTTAAGGAATTTCTCCGGGTCTTCATCCCAACCATCATAGCGTTCGAATTCATGCTCATCCTGGGGCTTACGCTCCAGTCCATGTATAAGGGTGCCGACGTATTGGCAATCGTCGTTGGGCTGCTTCCTTATTTCATCCTCTATGCCTTGCCTTATGCGCTGCCCACAGCCCTGCTGGCCGCCACGGTAATAACCTTTGGACGGATGAGCGGCGACAACGAGGTCTGGGCGATGCTCACCAGCGGCATACATCTAAGGACGATTGTCATCCCCGTGGCCTTAGTGGGTCTTCTGTTCAGCTTTCTGTCCCTGCTCATTAATGCGGAGATTTTGCCCAGGTCGTATAAAATGCTCACCACGATGAGAGACAGGGCCACCCACCAGGTTGTACAGCACCTGATGGCCGCCGGCGGTAAGGTTAAGTTAGACCCATTCTACATAAGCATACAAGACATAGAGGGGGACGTGTTCAAGAACATAACCATACTAAAGGCCGACGGCGACCACGTATCCAACATAATTCTGGCAAGAGAAGGCCGGTTAAACATCGAGATGGAAGAAAACATCGTTGTGTGTGCCCTGCGTGACGGGGAATTTATTAACATAAGCCAGGCCAAGATGAGCGCTACGCCGACCGTCATACCTTTCGGAGAAACTACGTTTCTGATGCCCCTGGGGTTGAGAGAACACACAACCATGAGGAAGTACATGCCCTTCCTAAAACTCTTGGAATACAAGGAGCAAATTAAACGAGAGATCGGAGAAAACAAGGATATTTTGGATGCACTGGAGGAGGGGAGAAGGTCTCTCAGGAGGAAAATGAATGAGGCGCAGGGGCAATTATCCGCCGTGGACGGGCAAACACAGGCGGCTTCTGCACGTGCAGACAAAGCCAGAGAAATCGTCTCTCAGCAGAGAATGAACCTGGTAAATACAAAGAATGAGATTAAGGTCTCTCAGGACTATATAGGCATAGCGGGAGAAACCGTGGCTCAGCTTCTTCAGGCAAAGGAGATGGCACAAACCGGGAAGGCGAGCAAGCCTAAAGAGTTGGCAGACATCGAGAACAAGCTGGCGGAGGTCAATAAGACTATAGAGGATGAAACGGTGCGGCTGCTGGAAGCTGAAGAGGCAAAGCGTCATGCCGAAGAGACGATAGAAAGAGAGGAAAAAGAGCTGGCGAGCCTTGCCGATGAAATGACGAATAAGACTAAAGAAAGGAACATTCTGGATGAAAAATACCAGAAGGCTAAAAGGCTTTACGATACGGCTGAACGCCAAGAAGCAACTCGTGATATAGACATTGCCATACACCGAAGACTGTCCCCGGGTCTTGCATGCCTGGCATTTGTCTTGATAGGCATCCCAGTGGGCATAATGACGAGAATGGGCAACATGGTTATCGGCTTTTTTATAAGCTTCGGCATAGCCCTTGTAGTGTATTATCCCTTACTTATAACGGGCGAGTCGCTGGCCCGAAAACAAGGGCTGCCGCCGGGCCCTGCTATGTGGGGAGCGAACATAATCTTGGGTATTATCGCAACCGTTTTACTGGTCAGGCTTTTTAGAAAATAAGACTTGAGCCCACTGAAAAGCCCTACATGGCCGTCATTCCGAGGAAGCAGAACGACCGAATCGTAGGGGCACGTTACAACGTGTCCCTGCGAGACTTGCGCCAAAGGCGACCTGCCTTTGACATGACTTCGCTGCGCTCAGAATGAAACAGCGTATTAGAACAACTTTTCAGACCTCTTGACTTTCCTGTTATGCAGAAAATCCTCCGGAAGAATGCTGGCGGTATAACCTGGTACGTCCCAGAAGATGAAGAAAATACCCTTGGGGATAAACTGGCGGACCTCAGCAACCTTATAAGGGAAGAGGCCGCTACTGTCCACAAGAAGGGGCGGCGGAAGGTCTTTGCCTCTGTGGGTACAACTGCCGGCGGGGAAGAGATCTATCTAAAGACATTCCGCCTTACCGGTTTGTCTCTCAAACTAAAGCACCTGTTTTTCAGATCGAAGGCTATGAGAGAGCTTATGATAGGACTGACCGCCCGTGAGAGGGGAGTGCCTGCAGTCGTACCCCTGGCAGCAGGAGAAAAAAGGCGTATGGGCCTGATAGATGAGTGCTATGTCCTGCTGAAGAAAATAGACAGCGCTATAAATCTGAGGGATTATCTGTACAGAGAGGACGTTCCACAACGACAGAGGTCAAGAGTAATCGAGGCCCTGGGCAGACTCGCCAGAAAAAGCCACGAAAGCGGCATCTTTCAGACGGACTTCTCCCTAAATAATTTTCTCCTCAAAGACCCTTGTGAGCCGACGCCGACAATATACTTAATTGATTTTGAAAGGACGTACGTCCATAAATACCTCTCAGAGGATATGAGGAACTGGGCGCTCGCCAAACTCAACCGTGTCGGGACAAACTTTAGTGTCACGGATAGACTGCGCTTCCTGAAGGCATATTCAGCAGGCAAGAATACGGAGAGATCGTCGCTTTTACACTGGATGAAGGAATTGGACAAACAAACGCATTGGATACTGCGGAAAGATGCCCTGAGAATACATAGTGCATGTGTACGAAGCGGCAGAGGCTATAAGCGCTACACGGACGGCCGCCACAGCGCATACTTCCTTGAAGGCTACGACGCAAATGAGCTGATACACCTGACAAAGGAACCGGCTGAAGAAGTGACGGCAAAAACGCTGGGGCCGTTTAAGCCTTGCGAAGCACGCAGAAGGATACACGGAAAAGATGCGGAGATAGAAGTGGATGTTTATAAATTCCTTCTGCACAATTCTACACCTTCGGGCGCAAGACCGGCAGTCGAGGCCTGGCAGACGGCCAATGCCCTCATAAAGGCCAACATCCGGGTAAGTCCGGCCGTAGGCGCCGTGGAGGTCAGCGAAGGGAATAGTTATCTGGGCTACCTTATTATAAAACACGCCCACGGACTTAAAGACCTGCGTGAGGCCATTGCTGAGGCCCGTCTACGTCCTGATAGAAAACGCGTATTCCTCTGGCACACTGCAAGGTTTCTATCCAGGCTCCATAACCATGGTACTTTTTCCGCACCCATATCTATTGGTGACATCGGTGTCCAAGAATCGTCTTCGGGCAAGATAAGGTTGTGTCTTATGAGACCGTTTAAATTTGCCGTGGTTCTGACCTCTACGATAGACGGTACCCGACTCGATGACAGGGATTCTGACCTGAATAGGCTCGAGGCGTTTCTTGGGGATTTGATGGGGGAAAGAGACGTGGAACTCCTGAGAAGACTCTACAAGTTACATTCTTCAAATATACCTAGCTGTGGAGAAACCCCGTGTTCTTACACACCCGGCAGATGGTCCATGTCTCGTTTTCTCTAGACAAGACCTCTTTGCGGGCGGCCTGATAAAACTCTCCGTTCCATATATCCCAGAAATCATTCTCTAGGATATTTCCAAAGGCATATTTCTCATTGTATACGGAGCAGCAGGGCAGTACGGAACCATCCCAATTGATGACCGTTTCTGTCCAGAGCTGGTCGCATGAGAAACGCCTTTTGGACCTCTTTTTCTCCATGTCAAAGATATTATACTGTGGGTCTTTGGGAAGCCATCTGCTGTCCCTTTCAATGGCCTCCTCTGCGGTCTCGAATATCTCTTTACCCATGTCGGGCTTCATCTTATTTATCTGCAATCTCATACCGAGTTCCGCCGCCATCTCCTCTGCCCGCTTTATCTCAGGTTCATTGTGGCTGAAGACATGAAACAGCCACACAATCTCCGTTGGAGAACGCAGTTCAGCGCGCTTCGCAGCCAGCAGTCTCAGATTGCTCATTACCCTCCTAAAATCGCCTCCCACGTGATATTTTGTATACGTCTCTTCCGAAACGGCGTTGCAGGAGACATAAATTTTGTGTAGCCCGGATAGTAAAAGTTCTTTCGTCCGCTCAGCGTCCATCTTAACGTCAAGATTAGTGCTTATCTTGACAATTATGCCCTTAGAGACGGCATACTTTATCATGGACACAAGCTCAGGATTCAGCAAGGGCTCGCCCCAGTTATACAGTCTCATCAGGTACAGGTTCGCACCGAGTTCGTCCACCACCTTTTTATAGGTCTCGAACGACATTAGTCCCTTCTTGGCTGAGGGGTCGTGCTGGCCCGTAGGGCAGAGGGGGCAGCGCAGATTGCATATGTTGCCAGATTCGATGGTAATCTTTGCCGGGTAGGCATAGAGTCTTGAAAGGCCCAAGCGGTGCTGGAGTTTTCCCATAAGGAGATTGTACACCCTCCTTGTGCTCAATGCCCTCCACTGTATCCCAAGATTCCCTAAAGACATTTGTACAGGTAGCTTATACAAAAGAGGAAGGGTGCGTCAAGTCGCAATATTTACCACCGACGGGACGCACCCGTACAAAAGATTCAACTTCGGCTAAGCATCTGCAGAATATGCTGGATTACTTCTTGGCCGGTACAAGGGCATCGGCCACAATCTCAATCTGGTACCTATTATTGAGGGCGTTTATACCGATGCAGGCCCTGGCCGGTGCAGACTTGATATACTGTGCATAAACCTTGTTCATGGCCTCCCAGTTCCTCATGTCGGTTAGATAGATAATCACCCTTATCAGATTGTCCGTGGTGGTCCCGGCCGCCTCCAGTACACCCTTCAGGTTCTTGAAGGTGACGTGACACTGCTCTTCGAAGTCAAGGGGGATATCCCAATTCTTATCGGGGTCCCTGGGTATGGCGCCACCGCAGAAGAGAAACGAACCCTTTTGCAGGTCTTCAGCCGGTATTAGTGAAGCATCCGACATCAGGCCCTGATGGTAAGATATCCGTTTCTTACAATTTATCCTTTGAACTGCCATATTGCTATCCTCCCAGAATAAGCGTCTTTTAGATTTATAGCAACGATTATTTATAAACTGCATACACAGTCAATACAGAAGCTCTGATTATGGCAGAAGAAGTGGTTTCTTTGTTATAATGTTTTTACGTCCATGTTAGTTAAGGAGGAAATATCATGGAAAGGCTAAACCGCCTAATTACGCCTCTTACCGTATTTTGTTTGTGCAGTTTTATTGCAGTTACCGGTCAAGGTGAAGTAGTGGGTATAGGCACAGGAACTGCAGTTGCCCCGGAGGAGGTCAAAGACTATTACATTGACCCTGTATGCAGCAGGGAGGTGAACAAAGACACACCTCATACGAGGGAGGTTGATGGGAAGATATATTATTTTTGCTCAGAGGCCTGTAAGAGGGCTTTCAAAAAAGAGATGGTTGAGACCCCAGGGATAAAACTAATTTATATAGACCCCGTGTGCGGTTGCCGCGTGGACGAAGACGCGCCACATGTGGCCAAATATAAAGGTACGACGTATTACTTCTGCATACGGCCCTGCAGAAACAGATTTCTTGCATCACCCGAACTGTTTTCCTGCTATTGTGTGGAAGGCGAGCACTGTCCACACCGTGAGAGTAGGCCGGGTGAACCTTGCGAGCAAGGGTCAATCCTAGGCTGGGGGCGTTGGTCGCACTGGGGCTGCCCAATACATATGGATAAATCGGACTTTAGCTACTGAGCGAAAATATAAGGTCTTTGCCTTATCCAGATTAAATCCGACTTTATACTCGCAGGATGCGTCCGGGCGCGCCGGAAAGCTAACACACCCGTATAGAGTTGGCTTTGATGATAAAGAAGTATTTCTCCCCAACGTTTATTCCAAGCTCTCTAAGGGCCTCCGGGGTTATCTCTACAATCATCCGCCCTCCCAGGTCCACACTCAGGACGGCCTTACTGCCCGCAATAGAGACGTCCCCCACCACCCCCTCTAGGATATTACGGGCGCTTAACCCCCTCGGTTTTTCGTGACTCACTATTACGTCCTGTGCCCGCACAATTACCGATACAGAAGAACCAATCTCGGCCCCACTCAACGGCACTAACAGTCTTTGGTTCCCAAGTTCCAGCTCAGTTACACCGCGCTCTTTATTATGTAAAAGCACCTTAAGAGTGAGTACGTTCTCAAGCCCCTCGGACTCTATTATGGGAAATATGTGTGGGTAGTGGAAGAGACTGGAGACACCGCCCGTAGCCAGCACCCTGCCGTCCTTTACCACGATCACCTCGTCGGCGAGGTTCATAATCTCGGAGAGGGCGTGAGTGACATAAAGTATTGGGACGCGGAACTCTTCCTTTATCCGTTTCAGGTAGCGCAGGAAGCGGCTCTTCAGGGCCCAGTCAAGGGCCGACACCGGCTCGTCAAAGATGAGCAGCTGTGGATGAGAAAGGAGCGCCCTGGCGATGGCCACCCGCTGTTGCTCTCCACCAGACAACCGGCCCGGTTTTTTCCCAAGAAGGCTTTTTATTTCAAGGACGTCTATAACTGCCTGCGGTGCTATATGGCACCTTGCCTCATCTTCTTGACGAAACCCGTAAAAAATGTTCTTTTCTACCGTAAGATGGGGGAAGAGTAGTCCTTCCTGAAATACGTAACCAATGTGGCGGTTCTCCGGGGGCAGATTTATGCGGTCTCTGCTGGAATACAGCGGGTTACCGTCAATGGATATCTCTCCGTCGCACGGTCTTATGACCCCGGTGATGCAGTTAAGGATTGTGGTCTTGCCGCTTCCCGAAGGTCCGAAGATGGCAGTTAGGGTTTTTTCTACTGAGAATGCGACATCCAGATAAAACGTACCGGCCCGTCTTCTTATATCCACCTTTAGTTTCATTATACCGGAGGGCCTCAATGGGTGGTGCGACTAGAGATACTCTGGGCGGCAAACAGGGCAGAGAAGGCAAGGATGGTGGCGATAAAGACCAGTCTAAGGCCCTCATCCTCGTGTCCTGTTTGGACACAATTAAACACTGCCAGCGGTATAGTCTGTGTCTTACCCGGTATGTTTCCTGCCAGCATGATGGTAGCTCCAAATTCGCCCAGACTGCGTGTGAATGCCAGTATTGAACCCGCTATTACACCCCTTATTGAGAGCGGCAGGGTTACGGTATAGAACACCCTCCAGGGACTTGCACCCAGGGTCCTGGCTGCGTTTTCCAATTTGGGGTCAACCTCTTCCATGGCTACACGCGCCACCCTTACCAGGAGAGGAAAGGCTATAACCGCACTGGCCAGTACCGCCGCGTACCAGGTGAATGTCAGCTCTATGCCAAGGTCTTCGTAGAGGATGCGCCCAACGACTCCAGTTCTGCTTATGAGGATGAGCAGAAAGAAACCGCTTACAACAGGCGCAAGGGCCAGGGGCATATTGACCAGCGTCTCAATAAAAGATTTACCTCTGATACTGGATTTAGCCAACACCCAGCTTATAAATATTGCGGGAGGGAGGATAAGCAGCGTGCTGCAGACTGCAACCTTCATAGATATGTATATGGCAGAGATTTCTTCCGGTGATAGCATGGTTTAATGCCCTCCTGTTGTCTTGAAACCGTATGCCTCAAAAACCCTTCCGGCCTCTGCGGAGGAAAGAAAATCCACAAACTCTCTTGCCAGGGCCGCGGCCTTGCTGCCTTTTAATACGACTGCAGGGTAAACTATGGCCGTGTGGCTGTCTTCTGGGAATTCGTATACAACCTCCACTTTGTCACTTATTGTTGCATCCGTTCCATACACAATGCCTGCGTCAGCCGCCTGCCGCTCTACATAGGCAAGCACGGCCCTCACGTCCAGGGCGGGTACAATCTTTGGATGCAGGGAGTCCCACAGTCCCAAATTCTCCAGGGCCTCCTTGGCGTAAGCGCCTGCCGGTACAGCGTCGGGCTCCCCAATGGCTATCTTCACCACCTCTTTTTGTGCAAGGTCTTCGGCCTGCGCCACCCTTAACCCGCTGCCGCTGGGTACAATGACCACCAGATTATTAGTCAGCAGGTCCTTTCTTGTATCAAGTAGAACAAGGCCGTCAAGTTCAAGGGCATCTATTTGGATGGGACTGGCAGAAACGAAGACGTCTGCCGGGGCACCTTTTTGTATCTGGCGGCAGAGGGTGCCGGAACTCCCGAAGCTGAAAAAAACCCTGCCCCCCGCCCTTTCTTCAAACCTCTCTTTGATCTCGTTCATGGCGTCCGTCAGACTCGCCGCAACGAACACCAGTATCTCATCATCCCCGCCGTATGCCGTCGGCCGGAAAGGGACGATAAGAAACAGCACAAAAATAACCAGCCGTCTCGCCTGCGTTTGCATCCCTCTACACCTTCTCTCCCAATTGTATAAAGCGTTATGTCAATAAAGACATAATAAATTCGGAAGATTTCTTGTCAAGATGTTTTATTCCTGAAAATGGCCTTGTATTCCTTATCCACGCAGGTCTTGACCCGTGTTTTGTATCTGTTGTAGCGCCTGAGGAGGTCCTTTGCTTCCTTTGTAAGTCTTGCCCCGCCTCCGCCCCTGCCGCCCACATTGCTCTCAAGCAGCTTTATGCCCAGTCGCTGCTCCGTAGCCTTTATCTTACCCCATGCTGCGCGATATGACATGCCCAGCTTACCTGCGGCCGCATTAAGGGAGCCCAATTCACCCACTGTCTCCAACAGGAGCCTTCGGCCCTCCGCAAACACAACCTCACCTTCTTTTTCTATCCAGACCTTGAACCTGGGGTTCATCTTCTTGGCCATGTGACTGTACGGTCTCCCAAGGACAGTGCTCCATTTTACGCCTACTTTCCAGGGTTCTCACTAAGAACGCCCTGGAATCCTGCATAAGTTCACTCCGAGAAGTGAGGCAGCCGAGAAGGTGGAAATGGGCAAAAGGCTAATTGACTTATTAATACTGCCACGTTAATATTAGCATTTTAGTTGGCACAATAGCAGAGGCAAAATGGCAGAGAGACCGTCATCCCCAGGACCCCACAAAAAATCTGGCAAGCCAACACAACCAGTACAGCCCGCCTCCGATACAGACCGTCCTAAATCTGAAAGATCAAAGTCAGCCTCTCTACTGATTTACCTGATTATAATTTGCTCTTTCGGCAATCTTTTGCCCTATATAATAACTACCTCAGTAAACTGTGCCGTGGCAAGGGGTTCTATACGAAAAGAGGCCTTTGACCACCTTGTGTCTGTAAGGGACATAAAGAAGCGTGAGATAGAAAACTTCTTCTTTGAAAGGAGAGGGGATGCCTACCAACTTTGTACAAACCTCCTGTTTAAGTGGGCAATAACGTCATACATAGACGCCTACGGAAGGGGTGGCACGGAAGGAAAAGAACACGCAGGCATTGAAGGAGTAAGGTATAAAGAGGTAGATGAGCGGTACCATGGGATATTAAGTGGTTTTGCCGATGCATATGAGTACTACGATGTCCTCATCTTAGACCCGGATGGGAACGTTGTGGCCAGTGCAAGAAAGAATCCGGAGCTTGGCGCAAACCTCAGTTCCGAGAAATTCGCTAAGACCACACTGAAAGAGGCGTTTGAGCAGGGCAAGAGAGGGCTAACCGTAACCGACATGAAATGGTATAATATTTACAATGGCCCGGCACAATTTGTCTCCGCTCCCATACTCAAGGAGGACACGGCGACAAAAGATGCAGACCTATTGGGAGTCCTTATATTATTTATGGATGGCACAAAGATAAATGCGATAATGACACAGAGGTCGGGTCTTAAAGAATCGGGTGAGACATATCTTGTAGGCCAGGATTACCTTATGCGTTCCGACTCCCGCTTCACAGTTGAAGCCTCGGAGGTGCTCAAACTGAAGGTGGAAACAAAGCCCGTAACATTAGCGTTGGATGGGAAAACAGACGTTATAATATCGAAGGACTACCGCGACGTGAAGGTGCTGAGCGCCTATACGTTTATAGACGTAGCGCCCGGCGTCAGATGGGCACTTCTGGCAGAGATAGACAAGGCCGAGGCATTGGGTGTGGAGAGTGCCATGATTACCCGCGTTGTCTGGATGACGTTTGCCATGATTCCAATCTGGGGTATAATTGTCTTTGTATTCTACAGGGTGATGAAGCAAGAACTCTTGCAGCCACAACCGAAAAGCCCCACATAATCCCCGATTTTCAAGGCTTTCGAGATATTGAAGTGGCTTTGCAAAGGTCTCAATAAGCGTCGGTAGCAATAACACTATGGAACAAAAACACACAGCGAAGGGGCATCATCACGAGGCTGGCCACCCGACCGTCCACGGACCGCCGGTAAAGGAGGGGAGACCTCATTCCCTATATTATTACCTGATGTTCTTTTGTCTCTTCGGCAGTGTCCTGCCCTTTATAGCCGCAAACATCACTACTTATGTTATCACCAGAGGGGTCATAAAGCAGAAGGCCTTCGACCAGCTTGTCTCCATCAGGGACATCAAGAAGACAGAAATGGAGGCTTTTTTCTTTGAGAGAAGGGCAGATGCCTTTCAGCTCTCTGCTAACAACGTCTTTAAAACGGTGGCTGCTTCCTATGTCGACACCTTTCATACGGGCGGCCTGGACGGCGACGCATACGCAGAAATAGACCGCAAGTACGGCGCCATCCTTATCAGCTTTGCAGAGGCCTATCAGTATTATGACGCGATGATAGTGGACATGGACGGAAACGTAGTGGCCAGCGCGAGGGACCGGCCGGATTTGGGCAAGAACGTACTTACGGGGCCCTATGCCCAAACGCCGCTCAAAGACGCCTTCGTTATGGGTAAAGCAGGTATAGACATTTTAGACATGAAGTGGTATGAACCTGCCAACCATCCCGCCATGTTTATCTCCGCCCCAATAACAAGGGACCTTACGGAGAAGACCATAGCCGTACTTGTGGTCCATCTGGATAATAGGAAGATAAATGATATTATGACTCAAAGGTCTGGACTTGGAGAAACGGGAGAGACATATCTGGTGGGACAAGACTTTTCACTGCGTTCCGATTCCCGTTTTATCAAGGAGCCAAATGTATTAAAGACGAAGGTAGACACACGGGCTGCGAGGGAAGCACTTGCGGGGAACACTGACACGGGGGTAATGCGGAACTACCGCAACGTAAAGGTCCTTACGGCCTACACGCCCATTAACATTACCTACGACGTCAGGTGGGCGCTCATAGTGGATATGGATAAGGACGAGGCGCTGAGAATGGAGAGTTCGGTAAAGCAACAGTTTCTATACATAGCCGCTAGTTTAGTACTGCTGTGGACCGTCATCATCCTTATATTTCATCGACGTATGGTAGGAAAGGTGATGACGTAAATCCATTATAACGCTGGCTAGGCATTTGGGTCTCTGCCTCGTGAAACCATCTCGAGGCCCTTTAGCCACGTTCAAATATCATGCAGACGGTTATTTAGCCACAGGGTAACCCTTTTCATCCCATGCGGCCATTCCACCTTCAAGGCTGATCGCGTTTGGATAACCCATATCTTTTAGTATCTTAACCGCCTCCAGACTGCGGCTGCCGTCGCTGCAGTAGACGAGGATAGAAGCGGCGGGGTTACTCAGCTTTTCCCGAACCCCCTCCTTTAGTGTGTTTAGAGGCGTCGGAACGGCGCCGGGTATATGCAGTAATTTGTACTCCTCAGGCTGTTTCACGTCCAGGATGACGTCAAACCGGCCGTTGACAACCCTCTCCGCTGCTTCGTCCGCGGAGATCTCCAGCATCTCTTGATCAGCGTCTGCACTAATCGGGAGTATGCCGAAGAGAATTAAATTACATATTAAGACAACTCCATAAAACATTGCCAACTTTTTGCCCATGGCTTTTCCTCCAACATGCAATAAATCCTTCCAATTAATTATTTATGGTATGTTGGGTTCTCTAATATGGTCGGGGCGGGCAGATTTGAACTGCCGACCTCCTGCTCCCAAGGCAGGCGCGCTAAACCAGGCTG